>JBAYOX010000006.1:0-20801 GCA_041678025.1 Aminobacteriaceae bacterium | reverse complement strand
GGCGTTGTGCATCGCCGGGGACAGTGAGTGTGCGACAGGGTCGCCCAGAAGTCCTATCAGGTTCTCCATCCTCTCCGTGTCCTCCACCCGCAGTGTATGTCTGTCCTTTAACACGGTGTCAACCATAATTTCACCCCTTCGAACCTGTTTGAGCCATGATACGCCGGACGGCCCGTCCGTTCAATAGCTCCGCCTCCCCCGTGCAGGAGAATAACCGCGCCCTGAAGGTTATAATAATCGTTAGTATCTTAGCCGGAGGTGGTCTTATGTCACTTGCACCCCTCTCCTCCGCTCGTTCAGGGGGAGGGCGCGGTTATCACCGCGTAGTTCTTGGTATCGCCGTTTTTTTGTTGCTTATCCTTACCGTATCGATGCCGGTCTACGCTGATGAAGCCCTGACACCGGAAGGCACGGGACAAGAGAGGGAGTCCCGTTTCTCATTCGTCGCCGTGGGAGACGCTCTGATCCACAGGGGGGTTTACGAAGCGGCCCGAAAGGGCAAGAACGAGTTCGATTTCAAGCCCAATATCCGCTTGCTGAAGGACCGGATAAAGGTCCACGACATCGCCTTCTACAATCAGGAGACAGTGCTTGGCGGGGTCGCCCTGGGGCTGTCGACCTACCCCTGTTTCAACTCCCCGCACGAGGTGGGGGATGCGATGCTCGACGTGGGGTTCAATCTGGTCTCTCTTGCGAACAACCATACCCTGGACAGGGGGGAGAAGGGGGTTATCGCGTCGCTGGAGTACTGGAACGCCAAAAGTGGAGTGCTAACTGCGGGAAGCTACTCGTCCCAGGAGGATATGGACTCGCCAAGGCTCTTCGAGATGAATGGGATCAGCTGCGCTTTCCTTGCGTACACCACCTCGACGAACGGCCTTCGCGCTCCCAAGGGCAAGGAGTACTACGTGGCGATCTACAGCGCCGAGAGGGTGGAGGAGGACGTCAAACGTGCGAGGGATGAGGGGGCGGACGTCGTCATAGTCTCGATGCACTGGGGGGCGGAGTACGTCTTCACACCGGGCGATCAGCAGAAGGCAATAGCAAAGCACCTTGCGACGCTTGGCGTGAATCTGGTGATCGGGCATCACGCGCATGTGGTCCAGCCTGTGCAGATGGTGGAGGAGACTCTGGTTATCTATTCGCTTGGGAACTTTATCTCTGCTCAGAACGAGATGTTTAAGCTCATCGGACTGATGGTATCGCTCGACGTGGTGAAGAGGGGGGAGGGTGACGATGCCTCCATACACTTCGAGAACGTGGTGGGGACGCTTCTTTACAATCCGCGCAGGTCGGTCCTTGGAAGGTACGTAGTGGTCCCGTTCGACCTGCTCACCACCGAGATACTGAAGGACTTCGACAAGGTGCACAAAAAGTACGCTGCCTACGTCAAGGTGGACGACACTATCGATATCCGCCCACCGGCGAAGAAAGCGTCCAAAGCCCCCGCGAAGAAGAAATAGCAGCTGCGCCCGCGGTTTTGACCTGAATATGAGGTATGAGGGAGGAGTATCCGTGTCAGTCAGGCTTGAAGAAGTGATCTCCAGACGATTTGCTCAAGAGCCGTCGCAGAAAACGCTTTGGTGGAGGGGCTCCTGGTGGGATGCGCGAGAGGTGGAGCAAAGGGTGGAGGAGTGCGCGTCCATTCTCGAGAGGGCAGGTTTTCAGCCGGGAAGCCGACTTGCCGCTTTCCTGCCGAACAGCCCGTTGACGCTTATGCTGTCAATGGCCGCATGGCGACTGAGGGGCGCGTTCGTGCCCTTGAACCCGAGGGGAGGGGTGGAGTGGATTCTTCGTATTCTCGAGCATATCGACCCGTTCGCCGTCGTGCTTGGAGAGGAGATGGGGCCCCTTGCCGAGGCTGTACAGGAGGCAGGATTCCCGATAACCGTCGCTCCCGTGGACGGCCTGCCCTCCCCCTTCTCAGGGAGAAGGGACAGGCTTTTGCAGGACCCTGACGTGGCAGTGGTCTTCGCGACCTCCGGCACTACCGGCGCGCCGAAGGCCGTCCCTCTGACTCACGGGAATCTATATGACAACACAAAGGGAGTACACGAGACTATAGAGGGCTTCGAAAAGGGCAGGGTGCTGATGAACATCCTCCCCAACTTCCACTCCTTCGGGTACACGGTATGCGGGGTTCTCCCCCTGGTCTGGGGGTTGCCGGAGGCCCTACTTCCGTCATTTATGCCGCTGGGGGGCTTTTTCGAGGGGCTGCGCGGCTCGAAGACGGGCATACTGATCGCGGTGCCAACTATGCTCCCCTTCATCTTGGGGGCGGTTGCTAAGGGGGAGACGCTCCCCCCCGAGCTTCGCTATATACTGACTGGCGGGGGAAAGCTCGACCCGCTGCTTGAGAAGCGCTTCCGCGACCAGCTGGGAGTGATCACATACGAGGGGTACGGACTCACCGAGTGCTCTCCGGTGGTATCATGCAACCCAAGCGACGCCCTGCGAAAGACGGGTACGGTCGGGCCTGCTCTGCCGAGCTACACAGTAGAGGTGAGAGGGGAGGACGGGCACCCTCTTCCTCCGGACCAGGAGGGAGTGCTATGGTTGAAGGGGGCGTCTGTGGCACGAGGGTATTTCAACGACCCGGAGCAGAGCGCTGAGCGCTTTCACGACGGTTGGATCGACACGGGGGACATGGTAAGGGTGGACTCGGACGGTTATATCTCCATTCTTGACAGGGTCTCGGACATGATTATCGTCGGCGGCTTCAACGTCTTCCCCCAGGAGATCGAGACTGTGATCAAGGAGATCCCCGGGGTCAGGGAGGCTGTGGTGGTCGGAGCGTCCAACCCAGTCAGCGGAGAGGTTCCGGTGGCCTTCATCATAAAGGACGAGGGGGCTGAGCTGGACGCGCATTTCGTGATAGCCCGCTGCAAGGAGAAGATGGCCCACTTCAAGGTGCCGCGCAAGGTCAGGTTTGTCACGGAGCTGCCCATGTCTGCCGTGGGCAAGGTGCTGAAAAGAAAGCTGCGCGAGCAGATGATCCGTGAGTGACCGGACGTCCGCCCGCGCATGTTGTGTTACCCTCTTCTTGATGCCAGCAAGAGAGGGATGATTAACAGCAGTAGGAGGGGGGAGGCGGATAGAGAGCAGCCTCCTCCCCCTCCCTCTTCTCTGTCCACCGGGTCGTCATCGATTATCTCCGAACTGCCCGTCATGGCCCCGTACAGGTTCAGCCGCCCGCCGGTTCTAAGCCTGTCGGAGAGCGAGCCCAGCCGGTCGACGTTGTTCAGAATGCGCGCCCGTATCCTGGCGGGGCTCTCCGCGGGGAAGTGCGACGAAAGCAGCGCCACGGCTCCCGTGACGAACGGTGTGGCCATGGATGTGCCTGCAATGCGGTTGTACGAGGTCGTATCCGCTCTGCCAACGCCCGTGTCGTCTATCTGCACGCCCGCGTAGCGGAAGATTATGTTCCCAGAGTCGCTCTCGAAACGGAAGCCGAAGCGGAAGCGGCTGGTCCTGAAGGATGGAGGTATCGATACCTTGAAGGGTCTCCACTTGTCTCCACCGCCGGTGAACCTGTGCATGTCGCGCCAGGTGACGCCTCCGTCCGGCGAGAACTGCAACGTGAGATAATCCGAGCCGCTCTCGAGGTCGAGCCGCACCTGCATGCCGAACATGACAGGCTCTCCCGCGCTCCGCGACAGGTCTATATCCCTGTCCAGCCGGAGAAAGGTCCGCTGGTTGTGCGGGTAGTGCATACCGGGGCTGTCGGACCACGCCTTGGTGGGTGCGCCCGCCCGGGTTGTGTCGATGATGTCCCAGAGGTTCTGCGAGGCACCCTCGGCCGACGTCGTCCAGTTCCCCTTGCCGTGCTCCATGTCGTCGAAGAAGATGTCCCCCCTCTTCGGCGTGTAGGAGGTCCATGAGCTGAGTATGGCGCCCGCCCCTCCTCCTGTGTCGCCTCCGGGGGCGGCAAGATGTACGCTTCTCCTGCCGTAGTTGGAGTAGCTCGTCAGCCTGTCGTTTTTGTCAGTGGCGGCCACCGAGATGATGTTGCTCAGCCCGTAGGATGCCGGGTAGCCTGGTTTTGCGTCGTTGTCAGTGCTCTCGTTTCCCGCCGCGGCTACGAGCAGAATTCCCTGCCTGCCCAGCTCCTCGATTGCGTCCTTACAGGCCTGCACCGGGCTTGAATCGCCGAACGAGGCGTTTATGGCCACGATGTTGACTCCATCCTTTTTGCGTGCGAGTATCCAGTCGTAGGCGGCTAGCTCGTGGGCGCTGGTGCCGAAGCCGTCGGAGTCGAGCATCTTCACGGCCATCAGCTTGACGTTCCATGCGACGCCGCTGATCCCCTTCGCGTTGTTGCCGACCGCTCCGATGATACCGGCGACGTGGGTGCCGTGACCGTTGTCGTCCTCCGGGTCGTCGTCCTCCTGAATGAAGTCGTAGCCGTGAGAGCCTCCCGGCCCGGCCCACAGGTTCCCCTTAAGGTCCTCGTGGTACCTGGCTATGCCTGTGTCGAGCACCGCTATCACCCTGTCCGACTCTGCCTTGGTGCGCAGCTCCCACGCGCGGGGAGCGGAGATGTCCGCCCCGGAGGACCCTCCGGTCTGCCCCGTGTTGTAAAGCCCCCACTGCTCGGTAAAGCGCGGGTCGTTCGGGGTGCGGTTCAGCAGTCGTATAATGTAGTTCGGCGACACGCTGACGACATTGGGATCCGCACTGTACTCCTCCAGAAGCTCGTCTGTGCTTCTTCCGGGAGCACGTATAAGCGCAACACTCCTTCTCACCGCGGAAGAAAGGGCGCTGTAAAGGTGCACTTCTCCGTCCATATACGAAGCAGCCTTTGTCCGCAGGGCTTTGCCTCCATCATCTCCCCGGTAGACGACCAGGACCTCTCCGGATACCCAGCGCCCCTCGCCGTCCTCGGCGGCACATGGGCCAATGGAAAGGAGAAGTACCGCCGACAGCAGGATGGTACCTATCGTTGTCAGGAGTCTCTTTTTTTCTACTGCCAAAATGTGTCCCCCCTTGAAAAACGGGCCTTCCGCCGTACGGAAGGCCCGTTCGTGACGTTCTATCTCTTCAGGAAGAAGAGAAGCGGCGAGAGCAGCAGAAGGATGGCTGGTGTGGCGAGTCCCTGTGCGCTACAGCCCCCCTCGACCTCGGCGGGCCCCTCGACGTAGTGGTGGACGGTGCACTGAGCTGCTATGCGCTCTTTACCGCGCCCACCGGTGTAGACTGATAAGGCAGAAACGTACGCCGTGCCAGGATGGAGTCCCGTTGTAAGGAGTCGAACTCTGTTCCCTGTTCTGGTTGCCGGGTCTATCTGGATTATCTCTGGGTTGCTCGAATGCCAGGTCAGATGCCGGAACTCGGCGTGAGGAGGCAACACGCTCGCCGTGAGCTCGCCAGTGTAGCCGTGGAAAATGGCGATCTCCTCCTTGTTGATAATCACTTTTTCGACGGGAACAGGAGGATTTTGAACGTACACCATGCAAGTAGCGAAGTTTTCCTCCTCTTCCGGATGGCAGGCGGTAATAGTCGCTGTCCCCTCGCTCATAGCTTCAATAACTACCCAGTCACCTACGATCACGTCGTTTGGGCCGGTCTGACCGGCTATCCTGGCTACCTGCCAGTCGGACGTGGTCCAAAGCAGAGGAAAAGGAACCGGTGGTTCGTCGTCGGAGACAATAATACCCCCGAGAATACGGTTCTCGTATTCTTCCCCTACTCCCATCAGGAGGGCATATAAGGGCTGTTCTGCGCCTTCTTCGTAGATGACTACATCGCCAACGGCGGATATCACTACCTTTGGAGCCGTATTCCCAGTGTCTCCCCCGTTCGAGGCGAAGGCGAGGCCTGCCGTGAGCGCGCATAGAATGACAAGAGCAATAAAAAACCTTTTAGAAAACATTTATTCCAACACCGTCCTTACGCTTTTTTCGTAGTGCTTTCGGTGAATTATAGCACGTTGTCCTCTTTTCAGTGGCGGTTTTTCAGCGCGTTCTCCATCCTGTCGAATGCCCTCTCAAGATCGTTCATCGAGAGAGTGCAGGCGATCCGAATGTGTCCCGCGCCGCACTTCCCGAAAGCCGAACCGGGGATAGTGGCGACCTTTGCGCTCTCGAGCAGCCACCAGGCGAAGTCCATGTCGTCCATCCCTGTGCCGGAGATATCGGGGAAGAGGTAGAAGGCACCCCTTGGCTCAGGGCAGGTTACTCCGGGCATGGCGTTCAGGCGCTCTGCACCGTAGCGTACCCGTTTCTCGTACTCCGCCGTTCGCAGGCGCATCCTCTCGTCCTGCGACCCTAAGGCCTCAATAGCGCCCATCTGCGACAGGACGTTCACCCCGTACCCCTCGTTAACGGAGCCCTGCAACATCACCTTCAGTAGATCGGGTGGGGCGATAACGTATCCGATGCGCCAACCAGTCATGCAGTGGCTCTTGGACAGGCCGCCTATCGTGGCTGTCCTCCCCTTCATCCCCGGCAGCGACGCCATGGGGATATGCTTGCCCGAATAGATAAAGTTCTCGTATATCTCGTCTGTGATCAGAAGGAGGTCGTGTTTTCTGGCCACCTCCGCGACCGATTCCGCCTGTGCCTTGGTTAGCACTCCACCGGTGGGGTTGCACGGAGAGTTGATCAGAAGGATCTTCGTGCGGGGGGTGATGGCCCTCTCGAAATCGGCTGCCTCTGGGAAGAAGCCGTTCTCCTCTCTCGCGGGCACGGGTACTACAACTCCGCCGTTCCGCCTTACCTGCTGAAGGTAGGCCGAGAAGCACGGGTCGGTCAGAAGCACCTCGTCGCCAGGGTCCAGCATCGCCTGGAAACAGAGGTGGGTGGCCTGGATGCCGCCGACCGTCACCAGCACCTCCTCGGGGGAGAAGCCCACCGAGTGATGCCTTTTCCAGTAGGTGCATATCTCCCTTTTCAGCTCCGGGTAGCCAGCGAGGGGCGGGTAGTGGGTGACCCCTCTCTTTGCCGCGCTCGCCGCCGCGTCGATGATCTCCTCTTCTGTGTGGAAATCCGGCTCCCCTATGCTTAGATTGCTCAGGTCATCGATGCTCTCCGCTGCCTGGAATATCCTGGTCATAGGCGAGGGTTGAATGTCTTTGAAGCGTTGCGCTACTTTTACCGGCTGCATATGTTCTCCTCCTTGCCCGGGAGCACAACTCCCGAATATTGTTCATGGAATGGTATCGCTTCCTCCGGGTTAAGCTGCCCGCCCCCCGCTCTTACCGACGATCAATCATCCAATGAAACGGGAGTTTTTGCAAGCCTTAGTTTATAGTCGAACTCCGTTAGTGTCGGTCTTTGGGCATATCCTCTTTTTGCCTGCTTTCAACCTCACGAAGCCCGAGAGAGCCGGTATTGAAACCATGTATTCAGTAAGGACCGGACATAATAATTCATTCATGACCAGTTCCGTAAGGTTTTTCGTCAATCACTATTTTACTTTTTCGCCTTCGCATGTGAAAATATCCCCGGAGAGCGCTTTCGATGGCGCCACTATTCTTGTGCGCTGATCGACGAGCGGACTCTACCAGTTGATAAAAGGAGCGGTTGAGACCCATGGAGATTCAGACTGGCAAGGGCCCTCACTTCATTGAACAGATAATAATAGACGATCTTAAAAACGGCGTCGTGGACGCAGTTCGCACCCGTTTTCCCCCGGAGCCGAACGGCTATCTGCACATCGGACATGCCAAGTCGATATGCCTGAACTTCGGACTGGCGGAGCAGTTCGGCGGGACGTGCAACCTGCGCTTCGACGACACCAACCCAGCCAAGGAGGAGACGGAGTACGTAGAGTCCATAATGCACGATGTGGAGTGGCTCGGGTTCCATTGGCACTCCCTTCGCTTCGCATCCGACTACTTTCGGCAGTTCTACGAGTGGGCCGTCGAGCTGATCGAGTCCGAGAAGGCGTACGTCGATCACCAGACGCCAGAGGAGATCCGAGGTGCCCGCGGAACTCTAACCGCGCCCGGGGTGGAGTCGCCGTACAGGAATCGCTCCGTGAAGGAGAACCTGGAGCTGTTTCAGCAGATGAAGGACGGAGTCCTCGAGGATGGCGTCTGTGTCCTGCGGGCGAAGATCGACATGTCGCACCCCAATATAAACATGAGGGATCCGGTGCTCTACCGGATTCTTCATCGAAGCCACTTCCGCAGCGGCGACGAGTGGTGCATCTATCCGATGTACGACTTCGCCCACGGCTACGAGGACGCAATCGAGGGTATTACTCACTCAATATGCACACTGGAGTTCGAGGATCATCGCCCCCTGTACGACTGGCTACTGGACAACGTGTCCGTGCCGAGCAGGCCGCGCCAGTTCGAGTTCGCGAGACTCAACCTCTCTTATACAGTCATGAGCAAGAGGATGCTGCTGGAGCTGGTGAACAAGGGGATAGTCTCCGGGTGGGACGATCCGAGGATGCCGACGATAAGCGGTATCCGGCGGAGGGGTTACACTCCCTCGGCCGTAAGGCGTTTCTGCTCGGAGATCGGGGTGTCCAAGGCGAACAGCATGGTGGACATCGAGTTCCTGCACTTCGTAATAAGGGAGGAGCTGAACGCAACGGCCCAGCGGGCGATGGCGGTTCTCGATCCGCTGAAGGTCGTCATCGAGAACTACCCCGAGGGCACAGTCGAGATGCTGGAGGCCGAGAACAACCCGGAGGATCCTGGGGCAGGCTTCAGGCAGATACCCTTTTCAAGGGAGATATATATAGAGAGGGAGGACTTCATGGAGAACCCTCCCAAGAAGTTCTTCCGGCTCTCTCCCGGTGCTGAGGTCCGGCTCAAACATGCCTACATCATCACTTGCAGGGATGTAGTTCGGGACGACTCAGGGAAGGTAACGGAGCTTCGCTGCGTATACGACCCGGAGTCACGGGGGGGTGCCGCGCCGGGCGGACGGCGAATCAAGGGCACCCTGCACTGGGTGTCGGCACCTCACGCTGTGAAAGCCAAGGTCAGGCTCTACGAGAATCTGTTCACCCTTCGCGATATGAGCGAGATGGAGGAGGGGAAGTGCTATTCCGACTATCTTAACCCTGACTCCCAGACCATTCTGGAGGGGTGCTGCGTCGAGCCTATGCTCGCTGAGGCCGCGCCTCTCGATCGATTTCAGTTTTTGCGACAGGGGTACTTCTGCGCGGATGCGGACTCGACGCGGGAGCTTCCCGTGTTTAACCGCACCGTGGCACTGAAGGACACATGGGGGAAGATGCAGAGGAAGGGGTGCGCGGATTGACTCAGGCGCGCTCGCCGATGGTGTTGTGGAAAATGGCCGGGTATAATAAGTTGGCGGTTGTTTCAAGATTTCGAGAGGAGGTCCCCTATCGTGAGAAATTTTGACGGTTTCAAGACCGCCGGGAATGAGACGGGGAGCGCAAGCAGGAAGTGTCCCGAGTGCGGAAGTGCGGTGGAAAACTCCTTCCGGTTCTGCCCCGATTGCGGGATATTCGTCCCCGGACACACCACCTCGTTTGGTTCGAAGCCTTCAGAGCGCGACGAGGAAGAGTACAGTGACGATGGTTTTCGAGAAGAGGACGATTACCCGGAGGACGATTATCAGGAAGATGACGAGTACGAGAACGAAGACGATGAAGAAGATGACGAAGAGGACGATGAGGACGACGACGGCGTGGTCTCGGCCTCCTTTGAGCCTGGCTCTCGGGGACGCGGGGCGCACCGTTCAAACGCCGAGATGGCGGGTGTGGGGTTCAGGGAGTTTAACGAGGTTATCGGGGCGCGAAGGAGCCATAGGGACCGCAAGGGCGGAGTATTCCTAGTCGTTCTGTTCTTCCTTTTCGTGGGAGTACTCGGTGGTGGAGTCTACTGGTTCTTACAGCAGGCGGGCAAAATACCTTATGAAAACAAGGGGAGCAAACCCGTTGCAAAGCAGCCTGTTCAAGCGCCGGTGGCTCAGAAAGAGAATCCCCAACCTCTGGCTACGCCGGGCGGGGAGCCCCTGGATATTGCCTCGCTTCCAGGGCCGCAGCCGTTGCCGCCCGCAGGGCCCGTTCTGACCGACGCCCTGGAGATTCTGCGGCCGACCAGGGGAGTTGTCATAGGCTCAGGAGTGAACCTCCGTGGCTCCCACTCTGTCAGCAGCCCTGTAGTAGGGAAGGTGACAGCCGGCAACGAGGCCGAGGTCCTTGAGTCATGGACGAGCGACGAGGGGGCCGAAGTGGTGGCCCTGGTCGACGTGGAGCTGATAGCAGGGGACGGCAAGACGGTTCGGCTCGCGCGCGGAAGAGGACTGTCGGTCCTGTCTGGGCCTGATCCTAACGGCCTGCTGAGAGTGGCTCTTCCCGATGACAAGGCTAAGACTCCCTACACGGTGTCGGCCGCTTCGATGAGCTCTCCTCACTCGTGGCCGTGGTACAAGATAAGGCCAAAAGGAGGTAAGGAGGGTTGGATCTTCGGTAAGTTCATAGCGGTGTTCAACCCAGTGGACAATGGTCTACCGTCCGACGTGTACGACCGCGCCCTGTATACCTTCGGAGAGTCCAAGGAGGGGCTGCTGGCCTCTCTGGGGCAGCCGCTGAAGACATCCGTAAAGAAGCTGAACGTGTCCGGCGGGACTGCGGATGAGGACACGCTTAGTTACGACGGGCTCACCGTGGTGCTGCTCACCAGCGGCGCTATTACGGAGGTAAAATCCATAACCCTTCAATCTCCGAAGCGCGGCCTGGAGGGCGGCCTGGCGGTCGGTATGGATCGCAGGGCGGTCCTCACCATCCTCGGGCTCCCAAGTGCGATGGAGAAGGGGAGCGAGGTCTACCGCCTTAACTCAGGAACGGGAATAAGGGTTCGTTACGAGAACTATACCGTGAAGAGCCTTCACGTAGGCGGCCTGAATTAATTAGCACGGAGAAGATGAGAATTCCCCCTGTGCCCGGTGCAAGATTTCTGCCGGTAAACAGGAGAGATATGGCTGAACGTGGCTGGAGCGAACTGGATTTCCTCCTGGTTAGCGGCGACGCTTACGTTGATCACCCCTCCTTCGGCACCGCCGTCATCGCCAGGGTGCTTGAGGCGGAGGGTTTCAGGGTGGGGATCCTGCCCCAGCCTGATTGGCGCGTGTGCGACTCTTTCATGGAGATGGGAAGGCCCAGGTTAGCGGCCCTGGTCACGGCGGGGAACCTCGACTCGATGCTCAACAGGCTGACGGCGGCCAAAAAGAGTCGCAGCGAGGACAGCTACTCGCCGGGAGGGCGGCCCGGTATGCGCCCGGACAGGGCTACCATCGCCTACTGCAGCAGGCTGAAGGAGTGCTGGAAGGATCTTCCGCTCGTGATCGGGGGTGTGGAGGCCAGCCTGCGCCGTTTTGCCCACTACGACTACTGGTCCGACGAGGTGCGAAGGTCGATACTCTTCGATAGCCAGGCGGACCTGCTGGTCTACGGAATGGGAGAGCTGCAGATTCGTCGAATTGCGGAGGCCCTGGCGGAGGGGATTTCGGTCGGACGGCTGACGGACGTGCCGGGCACGGTATGGCGTACCAAGGAGTCAGACACGGCGGAGAGATGCGTGGTCTGTCCGTCGTTCGAGGAGGTCTCGGTGGATAAAAAACTGTTCGCCGAGGCTTTTGTAAAGCAGGACCGTGAACAGGACCCCTTCAGCGGCAGGGCGGTGGCGCAGAAGCATGGTACCTGCTGGATCGTGCAGAACCCGCCAGCCAGGCCACTGACCACCGAGGAGTTGGACAGGGTTTACTCTTTGCCGTATGCGAGGACCTGGCACCCAATGTACGAGAATGCCGGAGGGGTGCCTGCTATAACTGAGGTCCGCTTCAGCCTGACAAGTCATCGCGGCTGTTTTGGCGGCTGTTCGTTCTGCGCCATCCACTACCATCAGGGTCGAATAATCCAGAGCCGAAGCCATGACTCTTTGCTTCGCGAGGCGAAGATACTGACGTCCCTTCCTGATTTCAAGGGCTACATCCATGACGTGGGCGGCCCCACGGCCAATTTCAGAGTTCCCGCCTGCGAGGAGCAGCTGGTCAGGGGTGCCTGTAAAGACCGACAGTGCCTCTTCCCTCGGCCGTGTAGAAAGCTGACGGCCGACCACTCTGATTACATTGAGCTACTCAGGAAACTGCGGGCCCTTCCGAAGGTGAAAAAAGTCTTCATTCGATCGGGCATCCGCTTCGACTACCTGATGTCCGACTTGAAAAGCGGTTTTCTGGAGGAGCTGTGCATGTATCACGTGAGCGGGCAACTTAAGGTAGCACCTGAGCACGTATCGCCAAGGGTGCTTGCGCTGATGGGAAAGCCGCGTAGGGAAGTGTACGAGAGGTTCAGATCGGCCTTTGCCGCTATGAATAAAAGGCTAGGGAAGAAGCAGTACCTTGTGCCCTACTTTATCTCATCACACCCCGGATCCACACTTGAGGACGCCGTCGAGCTGGCCGAGTTCATAAGGGACTCCCGGGTTCAGCCGGAGCAGATACAGGACTTCATCCCGACTCCGGGAAGCCTCTCGACCTGTATGTACTACACCGGCATCAACCCATTCACCGGAGAGGTGGTCCAGTCGGCAAAGTCGCCCGAGGAGCGCAGGATGCAACGTGCCCTGCTGCGCTTTGCCGACTGGAAGAATAGAAATGCCGTAATAAAAGCCCTTGAAGCGGTCGGCAGACGCGACCTTATAGGCTTCGGGGCGTCGTGTCTGGTAAGACCTTTGGCGGAAGGGGAGAAGGGCATACAGCCGAAGCCTAAGCCCGTTTCGGCGAGATCATCCTCAGCAGCGAGGGGCCGGAGACGGTTAAAAGAACGGCGATGAATATCAGCGCACACCCTACGACCATTCGAGGAGTGAACACCTCGTTCATGAAGTAGATCCCTGCGAAGGCGCCGAAGACAGACTCAAGGCTTAGCAGTATGGCCGCATGAGTGGAGGGTGTGTATTTCTGCGCAGTGTTCTGCACGGCGAAAGCAATCACGGTGCAAAGGATCACCGTGTAGGCGATGCTCCACAGTCCGCTGCCCCCCTGAAATCCTGGCCAGCTCTCGAACAGCAGAGCGACGGGGAGACTTAGCAAGGCGACCATCACAATCTGCAGTGTTGTCAGGATGAGCGGGTCCCTGTCAGCTACATAATACTCAATTACAATTATGTGAAGGGCGAAGAAGATGGCGCATACAAAGGTGAGCGTGTCGCCGATGCCTATGGTCGCGTTCTCCTGAAGAGTAAGGAAGGCCATTCCTACCAGGCAGATGAGGGACGCGACGAACGAGATTGCGCCTGGAAATATCCTGCGAAACCCCCATGAGAGAAAGGGGACTATCACTACGTATGTAGATGTCAGGAATGCCTGCTTGCCAGGGGTGGTATAGTTCAGCCCGAGAGTCTGGGTCGCGTAGCCTAAGAAGAGGAAGAAGCCGACGACTACCCCGGCGTGCACGTCCTCCCTGGTTATAGAAATGACCCTGCGCCAGAATATGACGCACATAAGAATCGAGGCGGAGCTGAAACGAAGGACCAGCAGCCAGAAAGTTGGGAAGGAGTCCAGAGCGTCCTTCATGGCAACGAAGCTCAGTCCCCAGAAGAGCGCGATCAGCACGAGCGAGAGGTCTGCAAGGACTGATTTCATTGAAGGAGAAGATCGCATGTAATTCACTTCCGATTCGGTATTTTAAGCGTCGTAAATATGACGCGCGAGGGAGAGTATAGCATATTCGTTCTGGAAAAGGTGCTCCGCAAAACGACGTGAGGGAATCAGAGCTCATCGACAATGATCGTGACGATAGGTGGTCCGCGAAATCTCATTTACAAGTTACACATGTAGAGTATAATGAATACGTTTGTTTTCAAGGGACCGGAGATATCGTCCTTTTTTAATTTTAAGCGACGGGAGGTGTGGCGTGTGTTTATCTTCATAGTCTCGTTTCTGATGTACATTCTTCTGGTATGGTCGGGCGGGGCCATTCCGCTTGGAGAGGTCCTCATCGGACTTCTTCTGGCGGTCGCGATAACGTTCGCTTTTAAAGCCTGGCATCCGGACAGAGGTCTCAGTAAACGAGGGCTCGATCCAAGGTTGTGGGCGAACTTCATCGCATTCCTCTTCGGGCCGTTTACGGTGGGATTGGCCAAGGCGAATATCGACGTGGCAAAGAGGGTTATCACCGGAAAGATCAGACCTGGAATAGTCAAGGTTAATCCGGGCCTGAAGAGCGATATATCGAAGACTGTGCTGGCGAACTCGATCACTCTGACCCCGGGAACCCTGACCGTGGATATCGACGACGCCGGCGCGTTTTACATCCACTGGCTTTACGTCGAAGACGAGGACCCGACGGAGGAGCAGCTTTACGGTAGTTTTGCCAAGTGGGCAAGGAGGTTGGCTGAATGACGATCCACGTTATCTGGTTTGTCGCGGCTATCATGGGGGTTCTTGCGCTGTCCGTAATGGGACGTCTCATTGCGGGCCCCACGGTTGCCGACAGAGCGATAGCGCTTGACACATTTAACACCTACGTCCTTGGGATAATGCTTCTCATGGCGGTAGCCTACGACTCGGTGGTCATGGTGGATGTCGGCATCGTTTACGCGTCGTTGTCCTTCGTAGGGACGATGTTCATCGCCAGGCATATCGAGGGGGAGGTGTAAGCAGGTGATAGTTTTTTTACTGGTGACGGCCGCGCTCATCGTCAGTATTACATTCAATTTCCTTGGAGCGGTCTCTCTGTACCGCTTCCCGGATGTTTACACGAGGCTCCACGGCACGACCAAATGCACGACCTTCGGCACCATATTCATAGTCTTCGCCGTGCTCGTTTACTCGCTGGGCCGTCTGGTCGAGGGGGGCGAGCCACGTTTCACCGTCCTGTTCGTACACACTCTCGTAGCCCTAATGGTCCTTCTGATAACGAACGCGACTGGCGCTCACGCACTGGCGAGGGCCTCTCACAGAAGCGGGATAATGCCGGCCCGCGCCGTTTTAGACAGGCTGGAGGAGAGTCGCGAAGGGAGGAATCAGGCATGATGAACTCCGCAATGCATATCTTCGTGCTCTCTATCATGGGCATCGCCGCGTTTTTCGCCCTCTGGTTCAGGGATCTGATCTCGTCCGTCATCTCTCTGTCCATCTTCAGCCTTATGATGGCGCTTGAGTTCTATCTGCTTCAGGCACCGGACGTGGCGATGGCGGAGGCAGCGATCGGCGCCGCTCTCAGCACGACTATATTTATAATCACGATCAGGGCCTGTAGTCGGCCCAAGAGGCGCGAAGGGGGGAGAGACTGGTGAAAAAGACGGTCTTCATCGCAGCGGCGATTCTTCTCGGCGCGTTTATCACGGGCGCACTGGATGTGGTCCATCCCTTCGGAGACCCGCTCGAGGTGCCGATGGACGACTACTTTATCGCAAACGCTCTGAACGATATATCCGCGGAAAATATTGTAACGGCCATAGTCTTTGATTACAGAGGCTTCGACACCATCGGGGAGGCTGCGGTTCTTTTCACCGCGCTCACCGCGGTCTCGGTCCTTCTGAGGGAAGGGAGGAAGAAACCGTGAATCCGCTCTCGGTTGTTGTCAGGACCGTCTGTGACCTGTTCGCATGGTTCATGATAGTCTTCGGGGTCAACGTGCTGCTTCACGGCTACGTGACCCCGGGCGGGGGATTCCAGGGCGGCGCGATTATCGCGACGTTCACGGCCTTTCTGCTGGTAGCCTACGGCGGAAAAAGGGTAGCAGCAAGGGTGAACAACAAGCTTTTCGACCTGTTTGAAGAGATCGGACTGATTGTTTTTTTCATCCTCGCCTTCCTGGGCTTCCCGATAACATTCTTCTTTAACTTCATGGCCAGGCCTCTGGCGGAGAGCGCCTCGGGGATACTCCCGGGAGTGGGAACCGTGGCCCTCATGTCGGCCGCGGTCGGCCTTGAGGTCACGGGTGCCCTGTCGCTTATCATCCTGACAATGCACAAAGGGATTCGTATGTTCAAGGTCGAGCCCCTGGAGCAAGAGACGGGGCACGAGAGATGATCCGTACACAATGGGAATTGAAGGAGGAGTACGAGCATGATTGCTAACGCTCCCTTTTTATTGGTAGGCCTTCTGTTTCTGGGCGGGATGATCGCGATCTTCATGGAGAAGAACCTCGTGAAGATAGCCATCGCCATAAGCGTAATAGGCTCGTCGGTCAACCTCTTCCTCGTGGCCCTTGGCTACAGGAACGGAGGTACCGTCCCCATTCACTACATGGCTGGCGAGAACACGGTTATGGTACTTCCCACCCCTCAGGCGATGACTCTGACAGCTATCGTAATAGCACTCGCCACGACGGCCCTGCTCCTGTCGCTCATAATGCTCGTCTACCGTCATTACGGCACGCTTGATATCGACGAGATCAGGAGGTTGAGAGGATGAACTGGAACGATCACCTTCCGGCACTTTTGCTGGCGATACCGCTCTTCGGGGCGTTTGTTGCGCCGGTCGCCTCTCCGTTCGGCAGGACTACGCGCAACGCCCTTCTGGCGAGCTTTTCTTTTCTGACCCTGCTGGTCTCCCTGTTTCTGCTAAGACATACTCTGACGAACGGGATCGCGGTGTACGTCATGGGAGGCGAGAGCTTTGACCTTACCCTGCCTCTCGGAATGAAGCTCCCAGTGCGGATAATCATGGAGGTGGACGCATTCAGCGCCTTTATGGCGGTCTGCGGCTCAATCGCCTCTTTCGCAGGTGCGCTATTCTCCATGAACTACATGGAGAAGTTCACCGGCCTGGGGCGTTTCGTATCCCTGTACTTCCTTCTGACCGTGGGGATGCTCGGGATGATGATAACCGGGGACATGTTCAACTTCTTCGTCTTCCTCGAGATATCGTCCATCGCTTCCATCGGTCTTATTGCCTTCTGGAGAGACCGGCCCGAGGCTGTGGAGGCGAGCATAAAGTACATGCTCATCTCGCAGGTAAGCTCGATGGTCTTTTTGATTGCGGCGGGGGCCCTGTACGGAAAGTACAACGTCCTGAACATGGCCGCCATGGGTGCCCTGATCAAGCCGGGCACTCTGGAGAAGCTCGCTCTTGTCTTCCTGGTCGGAACGCTGGCCATGAAGTGCGGGGCCTTCCCGCTGCATATGTGGCTTCCCGATGCGTATGCGGAGGCACCGTCGGGAGTGTCATGCCTGCTTGTAGCAGTCAGTCAGGCCTCGCTGTACGGGCTTATGCGTGTCTGTTTCTCGCTCTACGGCGTCAACCTGGGCGGGGCGTTCATCCCGTGGGCCATGATAGTCATGGGGCTGTCCTCAATGTTCTTCGGGGTGGCAATGGCAGTGGTTCAGCACGATATAAAGCGGCTTATCGGCTATCATTCGGTCTCTCAGGTGGGTTACATGCTGCTGGGACTCGGGGTGGGAATGCTTGTCCTCACGGATGCGCGCGGTATGGCTGAGTACGGCTTCACCGCGATCAAGGGCGGCATATTTCACATCTTCAACTACACGATGTACAAGGCCCTTCTCTTCCTCGCGGCCGGCGCTGTCTACTACACCACCGGAAAGCGTGACCTCAACGAGCTGGGCGGGCTGGCTAGAAGGATGCCCTTTACCACCGGGATGTTCGTAATCGCGGCGGCAGCTATCTCCGGGCTCCCCCCGTTCAACGGCTTTGTATCGAAGCTCCTGATCTACGAGTCGGCCTTCGCGGTTCATCCGGCCCTGACGGTTGTAGCGCTGGTCACCTCCGTGCTTACCCTGGCCTCCTTCGTAAAGGTCTTCCAGACCGCCTTCCTCGGCCCGGAGAGGAGTGCCTTTGCAACCGTCAGAGAGGTCCCGACGGCGATGCTCTTCGGCATGGGAGTGCTGACCCTCGCAGTCCTGGTGGCGACCCTCTTTCCGTCGTGGACACTTTCATACCTGGTCGAGCCCGCCGCCAGAGCCTTGGTTGACCAGGCCGGTTATGTCGGCGCTGTAATGGGAGGTGGTCTCTGATGCTGGGTACAGTCTACACGGGGTTTGGCTACTGGGACGTCTCGTCCTGGATCGCCTTCTTCACTATAGCCGCCGCCCTGGTCCTTTGGCTTCGCGCCCAGGGGCGCGAGGACTACAAAGAGGGGACCGAACAGGACGAGATTTACTGGTCGGGAAACGTTGTCCCTGAGGAGGGTGCGGAGATCACGGTGCCAGCTTCCTCGGCGTACTGGGGTTTTCGGAAGGCCATGGCTCCCTTCTACAAGATCCTGACCGGAATGCACACGGGAATCGGTACGGATATAGTCGGCTATTACGTCGTCGTAGTGGCCCTCTTGGCCGTGTTCATTCTTCTGTAGGAGGGGCGACATGATCAACAAACTGATGGAAAATTACCTTGATATTCTGCCGAAGTCGCTCTGGGTTACTACGTGCAACTCCGGGTCGTGCAACGGGTGCGACATCGAGATAGTGGCCTGCATCAGCCCGCGCTACGATATAGAGCGTTTCGGGATGAAGCTTGTCGGCACCCCGAGACACGCGGATGTGCTGATAGTGACAGGGCCCGTTACGAAATACATGACCGACAGACTGCGGCGGATATACGACCAGATGCCTGACCCAAAGGCCGTAGTGGTCGTAGGAAACTGCGGATCGTCGGGTGACGTATTCTACAAGTCTTACAACCTCGACGGCCCGGTGGACAAGATTATTCCGGTTGACGTCTTCGTGCACGGCTGTCCTCCACGTCCGGAGGCCATCATCGAGGGAGTCGCCAAGGCTGTTATGAAGCTGGAATCCCTTAGGGAACCGAAGAAAGTTGGTGAGGCTGAGTCATGACTTTTCCCGTCAACGGAATAAACATGGCCGAGGGGCGTGAGCCCGAGGAGTTGCTGTCCAGGGTACGTGAAATCTTCGGGGATGATGCGGTCATGAAGGTAAGCTCCCATGCTGGAGGACTTGGAAACGAGGAGCAGTTCCGCGATCTCTGGCTGTCAGTGGAGAGGGCGCGCTTTCTTGAGATGGTGGACCTTCTGGGCGAGTTCGATTTCCCGATGTTCCATGTAATGTCAGGAAATGACGACGGCGATCATATTACCCTGTACTATCACTTCGGTATCTTCCAGTGCGCCGGTCGTGGAAAGCGCTTCGGAGTCGCGATCAGCGTCGCTGTGCCAAAAGGCGACCTTGTCATGCCGTCGCTCCACTCCCGTATTCCGGGTACCGAGTACAGCGAGCGGGAGATGCGCGAGATGCTCGGTGTCGACTTTGACGGCCTTCCGAACAAGGGGCTGGTCTTCCTGCCCGAGGACTGGGATGAGTCCGTTAAACCGTGGCGCAGGGACGAGACGGGCCCCAAGCCCGAGGACGTCAGGGAACTTTCGTAGGGGGAACGATAGATGGAAAAATCATATACTATTCCAATTGGCCCCGTCCATGTCGGTCTTAAAGAGCCGATTACCGCCTGGTTGGATCTAGACGGTGAGAAGATCGTAGGCGCCAGGGTGCGGCCGGGGGCCATTCACCGAGGAATCGAGTTCATGGCTCGGGAGAGGAACCCAATTCAGGTCATATACCTATCCGAGAGGATCTGCGGGATCTGCTCGTTCGCCCACGTTGTCTCCTTCCTACGCGCAGTCGAGGAAGCTGCGGACTACCCTGTTCCTCCACGGGCGCAGTACATCAGGTCGCTTGTGCTCGAGCTGGAGAGGTTGCACTCCCACATTCTGTGGGCTGGAGTGGCCTGCTACTCCATTGGCTTCGACTCGGCGTTTCACCTCGGGATGGTGCTGCGTGAGAAGGTCATGGATGTGCTCGAGGCCCTATCCGGCAACAGGGTAAACTACGGAGTGGCCACGGTCGGCGGTGTTCGATGGGACATAACTCCCGAGGTCGCAAAGGCTGTAAGGGAGATGGTAAGGTATTACAAGGCCGAGTTCGGTGCTTTTTACGATGTGGTTACAGCCGACCCGATAGCGAAGGCGCGTATGCGCAACGTCGGCGTCCTGACGGAGGACGAGGCTGTGAGATACAATGCGGTCGGCCCAACGGCCCGCGCCAGCGGCGTGAGGTGCGATATCCGCGAGACCTCGCCTTACGAGGCGTACGCCGACTTCAATGTAAAGGCCATCGTCCCGCAGGACTACTACGGAAAGGCCTACGGCGACGTCTTCGACCGCTTCCTGGTGAGAGTACTTGAGGTTCATCAGTCGCTCAACATAGTAGAGCACGTCATGGAGGGTCTTCCCGAGGGTGATATCGTCACGGAGAGCAACCTTAACAAGGTGCTAGCCACACTCAAAAAGGCCGAGGGAACCGGATGGAGCGTGATTGAGGCCCCCAGAGGCGACGACACCCACGTGGTGCATCTGAAGGCTGGCGAGGAGAACGTCGACTGGTGGAAGGTGCGCGCGCCGACATACGCCAACGCGGTATCATGGCCCCTGATGTTCAGGGATAACGAGCTTGCGGACGCGCCCCTGATAATAAACAGCATCGACCCGTGCATCTCCTGCATGGAGCGGATGCTTGTGACGAACTCCTCGGGCGCTGCGGAAAGGGTGTACACAAGAGCGGAACTAATCGAGATGAGCAGGGAGAAGACAAGGAGGCTGAAACAGAGATGTTAATAGCCATTATGCGCCTCGTCGCCGGAATCGCGCTCATGCTTCTGGTCATCGTCCTGGCCCTACTTTACGACGGAGCCGACAGGATAATACACGCGCGCATGCAGCGTCGGCTTGGCCCGCCTATTCTTCAGCCGTTCATAGACGTACTCAAGCTGCTCGGCAAGGAGAACATAGTACCCCGCAGGGCCGTGAGATGGGCGTTCAACGGAGCACCATGGGTAGCGGCCGCCAGCATGATCATGCTTTTTCTCTATATCCCGATCGGCTCTCTTCCTCCCGTT
>JBAYOX010000005.1:0-21009 GCA_041678025.1 Aminobacteriaceae bacterium | reverse complement strand
TCGCGGTCAGCAGCCCCGCCTCCTCCGCCATGGCCACCGATAGCTTCTTCGGCCCCTTCTCGGCACCGATCTTCTTTGCGTACTCCAAAAGCTGCGAAAGCGAACGAATCTGTTCCATAAAAACAAGTCCCCCTCTTTTAGGATGAGATAGTTGTTTAACCCCGTGCGACTACCGCGCCCAGGGAGATCGAAAGCAGTTTGGTCTCGACGCTGTCGAAGCGGCTGGTGAGGACTATTGGCTTTCTCGCCCCCAGGATGACGCCCGCCCCCTTGCCGCCGGTCATGTAAAGGAGCACCTTGCCGACGAAGTTGCCCGACTCTATGTCCGGGACGAGCAGCATATCGGCGTTGCCCGCAACAGGTGACGAGATGCCCTTGATTCGCGCCGCCTCCTCGCTCACCGCGTTGTCCAGCGCGAGGGGGCCGTCCACAAGGCAACCCTTTATCTGTCCCCTCTCGCTCATCTTGGCGAGGGCCGCCGCCTCCAGAGTCGCCTTCATGTCCGGGTTCACGGCCTCGACGGCCGCCAGTGCGGCGATCTTAGGCTGAGGCACTCCTATCCTGTGATAGCAGGCAACAGCGTTCTCGATTATCTTGACCTTGGCGTTGAGGTCGGGGTAGGTGTTCATCCCGCCGTCGGAGATTCCCAATACCCTGCCTCCCAGGGCCTCTATCTCGAACAGGAAGAGGTGCGACAGCAGCGAACCGGTCCTCAGCCCCCACTCCTTGTTCAGCACGGCCTTGAGAAGGGCGGACGTCTTGACCAGCCCCTTCATCAGGAAGTCGGCATCCCCGGAGGAAACCATCTGGACGCTCTTCTCTATCGCCCTGCCGTCGTCCGTCTCGTTGATCATCGTTACGCCATTGATGTCGCAGCCGTCTCGCTCGGCGGTCGCTCGTATGCGCGCCTCGTCTCCGATGAGAACAGTCTTCACTACCCCTTCGCGCTGCGCCCTGCACGCCGCTCCCAGCGCATCATCGCCGTAAGGGCAGGCGAGGGCCAGCGTCATCGGACGTCCCTTTTTGCTCTCCGCGATCAGAAAATCGATCCCCTCTCCCGTCGCGCGTGAGAGCGCCTTGCCGTCAGCCGTCATCAGCGATCGCCTCCTGTTGCGTAATCGGAATAAATCTTTTGCCGCTCCTCGCCCCTCAGGACGCGGAAGGCACCCTCAGCCAGCGCCGGCATCTCGTCCTCGCCGGGATAGACCAGCACGGGCGCAATCCACTGAACTCGCCTCTGTACGAGGCTTACAAAGTCGCTGTCGTAAGCCACTCCCCCTGTGACCAGGATGGCATCGACCCTGCCCGACAGGGCGGCGGCCATCGCGCCTATATCTCGGGCCACTCCGTAGGCCATTCCCTCGTAAGCGAGTGTCGCGCTCCTGTCTCCCTTCGCGGCCTGTTCCTTCACCTCGCGAACGTCGCTTGTGCCCGTGTAAGCGACAAGCCCCCCCTTGCCGACCACCTTCCTGAGCATCTCTCTCTCGGTTAGACCGCTCTCCAGGCAGTAGCGTACAAGGTCTCCCGCAGGCAGGCCTCCGCTCCTCTCCGGGGAGAAGGGGCCGAAGTCGTTGGCGTTGTTGAGGTCGGTCATGCGTCCCTTTTCGTGAGCGCAAACTGTGATGCCGCCTCCTATGTGCGCTACGATGAAGTTCAGTTCGTCCCACGGACTGTCCAGATCCCCGGCCGCACGGCGCACCGTGGCCTTCACGTTCAGGGCGTGCCCCAGCGAGACCTTGGGCAGATCCGGCAGGCCCGTGACCTTGGCTATAGGGTTCATCTCGTCGACCGCAACCGGGTCCACGATGAATGCGGGGAGGTTTCTCGGGCGGCAGATGGCGTCCGCGAGGATTCCGCCCAGGTTGGAGGCGTGTTCCCACGGCTTGCCCATCCTCAGGCGCTTGAGCAGCGAGTCGTCTACCAGATACGTTCCGCCAGGAACCGGTTCTACAAGGCCTCCCCGGCCTGCCACCGAGGAGAGCTCGTCAAGGGAGGCGCCCTTCGACACCGTGGCCTCCGCTATTGTATCGAGCCGAAACTGAAACTGGTCGGCCACGGACGGAAATGCCGCCAGCGCATCGGGGTCGTGCCTGACCGTCTCCCTCCACTCCTCATGGCCGTCTGTGAACCATGCGATCTTGGTGCTCGTCGAGCCTGGATTGATTGCGAGCACGCGCAAAGACATACGAACCCTCTCCTTTCGCATCAGCCGCTTCCGGTGTGTCTCTGTTTTCAGATTCCACACCTATTGACAGAACTCATTATACGATACTGCTGTCAAACGTACAAAGGGTCAGGGGAGGGAGAGCTCGTAGTTCTTCTCGTCGAAGACAAACCCGCCCTCCATTACGACCAGACAGAGCTCCACCGCCAGCGGATCGAAGAGAATGCCGCTTCCAGAGCGAACCTCCTCCAGAGCCGCCTCGATTCCCAGCCCCGGACGGTACGGCCTGTGCGATGCCATCGCCTCCACCACGTCGGCGACCATAAGAATCCGCGCCTCCGTCATGATCTCCGTGCCCTTCAGGCCATGAGGATACCCCGAACCGTCGAGCCGCTCATGATGCTGAACCACTATCTCCGCCAGCGGCCAGGGAAAGTCGGTCGATGAGAGTATCTCCCACCCATGAAGCGCGTGCCCCTTGATGATCTCGAACTCGACGTCGTTCAGCCTTCCCGGCTTCGACAGTATCGACGAAGGTATTACGATCTTGCCTAGGTCGTGAACCAGGCTTGCGTAGTAGACCCTCTCCACAAAAGCCTCGTCGAACCCTCCGCGCTTGGCCATCGCCCTGGCGAGCCTGGCCACTTCGTACTGGTGTCCAACTGTGTAGGGGTCCTTCATCGCCAGAGTTCGCCCCAGGATCTCGACCAGCTCACGTGAAGTCCCCTCGAGGATGGCGGCGTGCTCCGTAGCCCTGGCTCGTCCTCTCTCCTGCTGAAGGACACTCCCCAAGAGATCGCAGAAGACCTCGAGCGTCGAGTCTATCGATGGAGGGAGGGGGTACTGGGGCACGCGAAGGGCCACCCACCCTACGGTCAGGCTGTCGGATCTTATAGGCAGGATCAGCAGGGGGGTGCCGAACACCCTGTTCAGCTCTCTCGCACGGACGGCGTTGCGCCGGGCGAACTCTGCCCTCTCGTCCAGCAACAGCCGTCCGTTATCCGCGAGATGCCGGTCAATCGCCTCGACGTCGGCCTTCAAGAGAATATCCGCAACGTGAGGGGAGACACTCCACGAGGTCCTGTCCTCGGAGAGAAGAAGCTCCCGGTCGATAAAGCCGTCCGGGGAGAACTCCACGAAGAAGCCCTCGTCCGCCCCTACCAAAGCTGCCATCTCCTCCATCGAACGGGGTATGCCCGTCAGGGAGCTCCCGGAGAGAAGGGTGCGGGAAACGGCGGCAACCGTCGCCTCGGAGATAATATAGCGCTCCATCTCCTGCTCGTCGCGTAGCCGACCGGAGATGTCCGTATAGATCACGTACCCGAACACAGCGCCCTCGGGTAGAGTAAACAGAGAGCCATAAACGCTTATGTGAAGCGGTTTTCCGTCCTTGGAGCGACGGACCCCCTCCACGTGGATCGTCTCCCCCCTCTGAAGCCTGTCGGTTATCTCCACCGCCTCGGACATGACGTCCGTCCCGGCCGCCACCAGATCGTCGATGTTCCTGCCCGAAGCCTCAGCTGGCGTGTAGCCGAACAGCCTGGTGAAAGCCGCATTTATGTTCAGAACCGTGCTCGTCTCGTCAATGACTACGAAGGCCTCGGGGGCGTTGCCGAACAGCCCCTCCCACATCATCTTTCTAAGGGCGAGCGATCTCGCCGCCCTCTTACGACGCCGCTCGTTGAACAGCAATACCGATACATAGACGGCGCAGGCCAGCACCAGCGAGGCGTTGAAGACAACCAGCCTCCAGTTGAAGGAGTACACGGATCTCGGCTCATTAACGATTATCGAGTCCAGGGGGAGGTCGTTCCTTGAGATGCCGAATCGCAAGAGCTCTTCATGATTGAAAACCGTCACGTAATCCCTGTCCGTCTGGACCGGGATCTCGGCAGCGGGCTCCCCCATCAGCACGCGAAGTGCAATCTCCCCCGCCTTCTCCCCATGCAGACGGGACTGCATCACACTTCCGCCGAATGCGCCCTCCTCCGGCATCATCCTCCACAGGCTGAACATGGGGTATGAGCAGGAGCTCTTGACCAGAGCGGAGCTCCTCGAGGGGGAGATATAGTTCCCCCTTCCATCCTGAAAGTAGAGCAGCATCAGCACCACCGTAGAGGAGGGCAGTGCTGATAACCTATCCTGGAGCTCCGCCTCGGAGAGGCCGTTCAACTCGATGATCTTGACCCTCTCTCGCAGGTCCGCAAGGTCTTTCCTGGCCTGCCTCGCCACCGCCATTCCCGTCGAGGAGTTGTCGCTAACCAGGGCCAGGTTGAGCGTACGAGGGAACAGCCCGAGGGCAAGCTCCGCCGTCCCTCGCACGTCGAGCTCCTCGAACACCCCCGTGAGCTGGGGGAGGGCCACGCGCTCGAACAGCTCCATGTTGTTCAGCCCGCAGAATACCACCGGGACTCCCGGGAAGTGCTTGCCGCGGACGATCCTGATGAACCTAAGGGCGTCGTCGTCCGAGCAGATTATAAGGTCGATGCGTCTGCTTGAGTACTTTTTGGATATATATCTGGAGAAAGGGCCGGAGTGCCACGAGGAGGCGCCGTGCTTGGTATCCATATACTCGACCATGAACTCAAGCTCGGAACCACTGGAAAGCAGCGTCTGCCTGACCCCTTCCACGACCTCCACCGTCCAGGGGTAGGTGCTGTGGTAGGAGTTGATCATCAGCACCCTGTAACCCCGGTCTTCGGCGAACGCGCAGGCGTGCAGAGACAGGGACAGAAGCAGTGCGAACATGGCCCGTAAGCAGAGGATTCGGGGCGTTGGTTTTGACATATTTGCTCTCCCTTCGCGAAATTCGCCGAACAACCCGTGCATTTTCTCTATAATACCCTTATACTGCAAAGGTTCCAAGACCATTTTTCGAGGTGAAATTAATGTCATTATGCTATATAAACGGCCAATTCCTCCCCAAAGAGAGAGCTACCCTTCCTGTCACGGACTATATCATCCTTCGCGGGGTGGGTGTGTTCGAGTCGATAAGCACGTTCAGAAGGCGTCCTCTGATGCTTACTCCTCACCTTGAGCGTCTGGTGAACTCGGCAAGGAGCGCGTCGATGACCCTCCCGCTATCAGTCGATGAGATAAAGAACGTCATCCAGGAGGGAATATCCAGGATGACAGAGGACTGCCTCGTGCGCCCCTACGTGACCGGTGGAGACATCTCGATCTCCGGAACATTCCCGGCAGCACGCCTGTTCATACTGTTCGAGAAGGTGCAGAAGCCCGCGCCTGAGGTCTACTCCGAGGGTGTGTTCCTCTATCCGGTAGACGGAGGACGTCACATTCCCGGCATAAAGAGCATCGACTACATGTTCTCGTACTCCGGCTTCGCCAAGCGCGGAGATGCCTTCGAGATACTCTACTGCCCCGATGGGGAGATCACCGAGGCCGCCCACAGCTCTTTCTTCCTCTACGCCGGCGGAAGGCTGATAACCGCCCCCCTGTCGCGAGTACTTAAGGGGACGATGAGGGATATCATACTTCAGCTTGCCAGGGAGAAGGGAATGAAGATCGAGGAGCGGTGCCCTCTTCTATCGGAACTCTCCACGGCCGAAGAGGCATTTATCACAGGCTCGGTGAAGGAGGTGGTGCCTGTTGTGAAGATCGGCGACCAGGTCATCGGGACAGGTAAGCCGGGTGCCGTCACAAGGATGCTGCACCACACAATGCTCGAGGAGATCGTGCGCTGGCTCGAATAAACGCCCGGCGCTGTTTCAACCGTTTTTATCGGAGGTAACGGCCATCTGCCATGATTAAAAGATGATCTTACCGGGGGGATGCATAGAATGAACATTCAAAAGCATGAGGTGCTCCAGCGCATATCCGACCTGGGCGTGGTGGGAATCATAATCGCAAAGGACGTGGAGGACGGGGTATCGTCCGCGGAGGCGGTATTCGAGGGAGGTATCGACGTGCTCGAGATCTCCGTATCGCACCCATGCGCGCTGGAGATCATGGTCGAGATAGCAGAGCGCGGCCGCTGCAAGGGGGCCACGCTGGGCAACGGCGCAGTGACCGACGCGCTCTCTGCACGTCGCTGTATCGACGCCGGCGCGGAGTTCATCGGCTCATTCTTCTTCGACGATGGGGTGGCACGGGTCTGCAACCGCGCAGGTGTGGCATACTTGCCGGGCGTCGGTTCGATAACGGAGATAGGCAGAGCCATGGAGTACGGCGTGGACGTCGTCCGTGCCTATCCGGGCGACGTCCTTGGACCACGATTTATAAAGGCCGCCTCGACGGCCATCCCCACTGCACGTGTTATGCCTCTGGGAGGCGTCGCCCCGGTCAACCTGGACGACTGGTTCCAGTCGGGGGCCTTCGCCGTCGTCGGAGGGAGTGGGCTGCTCAGGCCCACCGGCGTCGAGGGGGACTATCAGGCCATAGCGAAGACGGCCGAGCACGTGGTCACCCAGATTGCCCTGATCAGGGCCTGTCTGGAGTAACGGGCAAAGAAACAGACTATTCATCACAGGGAGAGCGATCAAAGAATGTCAATGCATTGGGCGGGCGTCATGGCGGCCCTGGTCACCGGCGTTTCATGGGGAGTGGTAAGTCCTGTGGCGAGAATACTGGCCCTGAGAGGGGTGGACATGACCACCGCCGTGGTGCTGAGAGCCTTCCTGGTCGTACTGCTGGTCTTTCTATGGATCATCGTGACGGATCGCCGGATCCTCCGCCTTACTGCCAGAGAGAGCGCCGTCCTGTTCATCTACTCGATCTTCGCCGTGCCCATGACGGGGGCGTGCTTCATGTTCTCGCTTAAGTACTTGACTGTCCCCGCGGCGCTAATAATCCACTACACCTTCCCGCTGGTAACCCTGCTGGGAGACCTGTGGATCACAAAGGAACGCCCCACCCCGTTGCAATATCTGGCCGCGGTGATGGTGGTTGCGGGCGTATGGACTGGTGTCTTCTCAAAGAGCGCCCCCGGTGAGAGTTTTTCTCTTCCCGGCATACTATGGGGCTCGATGGCCGTGGTAGGGCTGGCCGGGCAGTTTATCGCCGGGCGGGTGCTCATATCGCGCGAGCGCATGCCCGGAACGAAGCTGCTTTTTTACTCCCACCTGTTCGGATGGCTTATTATGGCGCTCTTCAAACACTTCTCGGCCGGATGGGGAGACATCCCAGCCCTTCAGGCATACGACCTGGGTCTGATCCTGACGATGACGCTCTTCGGAAGCATAGTCGGCTACGGGGCCTACTGCGTGTCATTGCGCTACGTCTCCGCCTCCACGGCGAGCCACATCTGCACCATCGAGATTCCATCCGGAATACTCCTGGCCGCTCTGATGAGCAACGAGATCCCCACTATCCGCGAGGTTGGAGGCAGCCTTTTGATCATAGTCGCGATCCTGCTCGCCTCACTGCCGGAGGGAGCCCTTCGAAGGGCACGCGACGGAAGTAAAACCTGAAGAGTCAGTCCATATAGGCGATGCGCTTGTTCTTCTCCTCGATGAAGCGCTCCCTGAACAGGTGCTCGACTATCAGGTCCACATCCTCTTTCGCGACAGGGTTCGGAAAGAGGGTCTCTATGCTTGAGGAGAGCGTCTTTCTGGTCTTCGGACGCCGGGTCTTGTCCTGTTTTTTAAGCACTTCGAGCACCTTGGCGTACTTCTGGGCCAGGCCTGCGGGCAGCACCGCCTTCTCCTTTATCTCCTCCGGGGTGATAATCCTCTTTACCTTCTGACCAAAGCGGGCGACGTGTTTGACGAGAGGATCGTATCCTGCGTCCTTCGATAGGATGTAGTGGGTGGTGCCGCTGTGGACGTTGTACTTGGCAAGGTAGTAGGCGATGTGAAAGTCCAGGGCGTTTCGCCCCGAGCCGCTGATAGTTATCCACTCCACACGATCGCCGAGGGGTTGCATCTTGACTATAGTCTCGGTAGGCAACTTCTTCTGGTTCTCTCCGATGAAGATGAGGAACTTGGTCTCATCGACGTCCTCTATGTTGACGCCGGGCATATTCTCGTAGTCGATATAGACAATCTTCTTCATGTCGGCCCCCTTAATCCTTATCCGTGTCCCTGAAGAACGACTCACCCGGCACAAGTTCGAACGACACCCTTCCGACCGACCCTGCCGAGCTGGTAAGCGACAGAGGAAGCCTCTTGAAGACTACGGTTGGGATATCCAGAGTGATCATCTGATTGTTCCTGTCGAACTGATAGGAGTCCTTGCCCCCCAATGGAGTGTAGTGCATCTCCCTGGGAAGACCCAGCCCGAACCAGTTGACGGCGGCAACCTCCGCCAGGAGGTTCAGGCAGAAATCGACTATCTCGATCTTTCCGTCGTACATCATGCAGACGTTCAGAAAAACGTTCACCGGGTAGGCCAGGTAGCGATGATGACGCCCGAGGACCCTTACCGACTTTCCCGCCACCCTGTAATCCGCCGTGAAATCAACGTCGTGAGGCCTCGTCCCCTGTTTCTCCAGGACGTCCATGTCCCACAGCGCCTCGGCCCCCATGATCGAACCGCAGAACCTGGGGTGCCCACTCATCTCCTTTACAAAGGGCAGATGTCCCGGTATCTTCGGAAGAGGCGCCCCCTGGCGCATTTCGACCGGATGGAAGATGCTTCGAACCCTCTCGAGCAATATTGGCATGATTGAGCTTGTAATATCGAACACCTCCGAAGGAGCAGTATGAGAGAGGAGATCCTGGTAAAATCTGACCCCCTGCGGGGATCACGCATCACAGCAGGGGGCTGAAGAGCTTGGTTATGCCGTGTATGACCCGTACGGGCAGCGGGCGTTCGCCCCACTCCTCCCTGGTCAGCCTCCTGGATGCCGCTATGTAGGCGTGCTGCGCCTTTCGGACCGCCTCTGTCTCCCCCCATCCGTAGAGCACCAGGTTCAGCTCGAAGTTCAGCGCGAAGGAGCGGATATCGAAGTTGCTCGTGCCGAGGAAGGCGAGATCGTGGTCGACCGTCATGGTCTTGGAGTGCAGGATGCCGTCCGGAAACAGGTAAATCTCCACCCCGGCGTCGAGCAGCACGTCATAGTAGGCCTTGGCCGCGTTACCGACGAGAAACTGGTCGCTCTTCTCCGGGATCACAAGCAGGACGCGAACCCCGCCCAGCACTGCGGTCTCCATCGAGTGAAGCAGCTCGTCATCCGGTATGAGGTAGGGTGTCGTGATCACCACCCACTTCCTTGCGCCGTGCAGAGCAGATACGATCAGCCTCTGATAGTTCTGCCACGGGTACGACGGCCCGCTCGGCACTGTCTGAACAACAGCATCGCCCGTGAACTCCGGAGCCGGGAGGGCTCTTTTCATCAACTCCGGCGCCTCTCCCGTCTCCACGAACCAGTCCTCCATGAATACGCCCTGAAGCTGAAAGACGATCGGGCCCGTCAGACGAAGGGTCAGATCCTTCCATTCGAGCCCTCCAGCCTTTCCGCCGTACGTGGGCTCGATGACGTTATGAGATCCGGTGTACCCGACTCGGGCGTCGATGACCGCGATCTTCCGGTGATTCCGCAGATCGTAGCGGGCCGTGGTAGGAGTCTTTCGGAACAGCTTTGGAGGCAGGGCTTCCTCCACCTGTATTCCGAGTGAGATCAGGCGTTTAGCATCGCGCTTCAAAAAAGACTTTGAGCCGAGCCCATCCACCAGGACAAGGCACTCCACTCCCCTCGCAGCCGCACGCTCCAGGGAGAGAAAGAGCGGCTCCGTCACCGAATCACGAGCGAAAATATAAAAAAGAAGGAATACGGTGCTTCGAGCCTCGTCGATATCCTCGGCCAAGCACCGGATGAACTCCTCCTCGCTGTTAATCAGAAGGAATTCATTTCCCCTTGTGATGCACATGTCGCCAAGCTTTCTGCCAAGCGCCCCGAAGCGAACCAGCTCCTCCGGCAGCCAGTGCGCCTCGTCGTCGAACATGCAGCGAAACGACTTTTTGCCGTCCTCCAGGCTGCGAAGCATCTTCTCATGTCGCTCTATTCTCTTCTCGGGAAGGCTGGCCGAGCCGAAGAGTGAGTAGAGCAGGAAAACCGGCCACGGCCAGAAATAGATCGCGAGAAGCCAGGCTGTGGCCGCGGACGGCGTGTGTTTCTGTGGGATGTAGCACAGCATGACCACTCGGATGATTACAGAGGAGATATCGTAGGCGGTGTAAAGCAACATAAGCGCTGTCATGGGACAATCTCCTTATTATCACGCGATGGTAAAATCATAGACTAGCGGCAGATGATCCGACAGGCGGACGCTTGGTACTGACAGGGACTCCATCTTGATGCCAGGGCCGTAGAGGACAAAGTCAAGCGCCAGGGCCGGGATGCTGCTCGGGAAGGTGGGCCTGTTGGCCTGGTTGGCGTTCTTAAAGCCCGTCCTCTCGAAGAATGGTCGCAGCTCGCTCTCTCCGCGGTAAGTGTTGCAGTCACCCGCGAATATGACGGGCTTATCCGCCTCCAGACAGCGGGAGGCTATCTCACCGAGCTGAACCTGCCGGGCCGTGTACCCCAGAGGAAGATGGGCCAAAAACAGGGTGAAGTCTTGAAACTCCACCTCCAGCAGATTCCTCTTGACGCCCTTGCTGAGCAGATGCTCTTTCTTACCGACCACCGGAATCCTGCTGACGACCGCGTTCCCCTGCGACTTCAGCAGTGGAGTTCTCGACACGATGGAGCCGGAATCGTACTTGCATGCGAATACGGAGGCCCCGCCGAGATGAGAGGCCAGCGACTCCGCCTGGCTGCGCCCGTTCTGTCTGTATGAGCCCGAGTCCGCCTCGACCAGCCCAACGAGGTCGGGGTTCAACTCCGAAAGGTACTCGGTTATCCGACCGAAGCGCCCCTCCGTCTTTTTGAGGCATCCCGAATACGGGAACGGGAAGTGATACCCCGGTCCGGCCCCCGTTCCATACCTTATGTTATACAGCACTAAACGCATTCGTACCTCCAAGGCTTTGAAAATTAACGCTCATTATACACTAAACGTGATATTTTCCCGCAGCCTACGACGATAATCGTCCGGTGACGGCCGAAAGCGGGAAAAGCTTCCAAGGCATGATAAACTTTTTGCATCTTGCTAAGAATAATTTTGCGTTTTTTGCTGTAAAAGAGTAGAATAGCTCATGAAGCACTCGCTTCATCAAAGCACAAGAAGGGGGAGCATTATCATGGTCGCAAACGTCCACGGTTCGAAGGTTGCCAAGGTACCGCCGGAGCCATTCCGCATCAAAATGGTGGAGCCGGTCAGCATACCTGGGAAAGAAGAGAGGGAGCGGGCTCTTGAGGCAGCCCGATTCAACATGTTTGGCCTCAGGGCCGCCGACGTCTACATCGACCTGCTGACCGACTCCGGTACAGGGGCGATGAGCAAGCAGCAGTGGGCGGCCATGATGATGGGCGACGAGGCGTACGCTGGAGCGGACAGCTTCTTCAACCTTAAGAAGGCGGTCAAGGAAGTCCTCGGCTTCGACTTCACAATCCCCGTTCACCAGGGGCGCGCCGCTGAGAACGTCGTCTTCGGATCGCTGGTCAAAGAAGGGGACGTAATCCCGTTCAACATGCCGTTCGACACGACGCGCGGGCACATCTTCAACGTGAAAGCGGCCTCCGTGGACTGCGTGATAGACGAGGCGTTCGACCGAACAAACCTGCACCCGTTCAAGGGCAACGTAGACATAGCGAAGCTTGAGAAGGCCATAGCCGAGTACGGTAAGCCGCGCATCCCGTTCATCATGATCACCGTCACGAACAACTCCGGGGGCGGACAGCCGGTGAGCCTGGCCAACATCAGGGAGGTTGCGGCCGTGGCGAAGAGGCACGGAATCCCACTGCTCTTCGACGCCGCACGCATGGCCGAGAACGCCTGGTTCATAAAGAGCCGCGAGAAGGAGTGCGCGGATATGTCCATCGCGGATATTCTTCTGGCCATGATGGAAAACGCTGACGCCATCACCGTCTCATGCAAGAAGGATCCTCTTGTCAACATCGGCGGCCTTATCGCCTGCCGCACCGAGGAGATGTACTACAAGCTCGCGCCGAGGGTAATCCTGTTCGAGGGGTTCGCCACTTACGGCGGCCTCGCCGGACGCGACCTGGAGGCGCTGGCGGTCGGCCTTCACGAGATGACCGACGAGCAGCACCTGACCCACAGGATAGCTCAGGTGCGCTACCTAGGCGAGCTTCTGGAGGAGGGCGGAGTCCCGTGCATCCAGCCCATCGGCGGACACGCGGTGTTCATCGACGCAGCCGCCTTCCTGCCTCACATCCACCAGGGCTACTACCCCGCCGACGTGCTCTCTGTTGAGATCTACCGCGAGGGAGCCATCCGCGGAATCGGCCTCGGGGCTTTGGCATTCGAGAGCAAGGATGAGAAGACCGGCGAGAGGGTATTCCCGAAACTGGAGCTCTATCGCCTAGCGATCAACCGCCGCACCTATACCAACGGACATATCGAGTACACCGCTGAAAGCATAGTGAACGTCTTCAAGCGTCGCGATTCCATCCGCTGGGGTCTGGAGATGGTCTACGAGCCTCCGGTCCAGGGCCTGAAGCACTTTCTCGCCCATCTGAAGCCCAAAAACCTGTAGCATCCTGCCGACAACGGCGGCCTTCGTGGGGTTTAACAACCGCGGAGGCCGCCTTTTTTTTCCTGAAAATTCTCCGTGCACCCGGACGAGGCGACGTCTTAGAGCCTTATAGTATAATTATCCGTGTTGTGGAGAGCAGCCCGCTGAAACGGATGAGCTCTCTCTAATACACTTTGGGATATTTTTGTGGAAGGTGGTCTTGCCATGAAAGGGTCGTCGACATGGTTTTCGAGGCGCACGGCGCTATTCGCGCCGCTTCTCGCCGCGGTGCTCTTCCTATCTCTCGCTTCCGGGGCACAGGCGTACGTTTACAAGGTGAAGCCAGGCGGAACCGGAGACGGCTCCTCCTGGGAGAGAGCCCTCGGGGAACGCGGGTTCATAGAGACCCTCGAAAAGTCCGGTCACGGACACGAGTTCTGGCTGGCGGCGGGGAGCTATCGCCCATATCTGATCCCCGACCCGTCCGAGGATCAGAAGGGCACCGCGGACGAGAAGTCGCCGCGCGAGCGCTCCTTCACCCTGAACCCCGGCGTCGCCCTCTTCGGAGGCTTCGCAGGGAACGAGACAGCCCGCAGCCAGCGCGACTGGGAGAGGAACCCCACGATTCTCAGCGGATTCATCAACCTGCCCGATGGCACCACAGCCAACAGCTATAGCGTGGTGGTGGTAAGCGGCGATGTAGGCCTGGCGGCGACAATCGACGGCCTGACGATAACCGGGGGGAGGGCCGACGGCGCAGGAGAGCTATCCCGCGGCGGAGGACTCAGGGTAGAGGCCGGATACACCAACATATTCAACTGCTACTTCTACGACAACCGGGGAGTGGCTGGAGGAGGTCTCTACGTCAGAGAGGGGGGACCGATGATACGGGACACCCGCTTCTCCGAGAACGAAGGCGATCTGGGCGGCGGCGCTTATGTCGAGGACAGCGGGCTTTCGATGTCTGACTGCTCATTCTCCAACAACCTCGCCCGCTCAGGTGGAGGGCTACTTTTGTCCACCACGGAGGCCGAGGAGGGCGGACAGGCAATGCAGGCGGTCTCTCCAACCGTTATCAAGTCGGTCTTTTCCGGTAATATCTCGCAGGCATACGGCGGAGCGATTGCAAACTGGAACAGCAGTCCCATGATCAAGGACATCTCCTTTTCGGCCAACAGGTCCTTCATCGATGGGGGCGCTCTGTTCAACTACGAGTGCTCTCCACAGATAACGGCCTGCACCTTCGACTCCAACAGGGCCGAGAACGGAGGCGCGATCGCGAACTGGGACAGCGACCCGGTGGTGACCAACTGTACATTCTTCTCCAACAACGCGGCATCGTACGGAGGGGCCCTGCTGAACGACAAGAGCAGCGGCATCATAGTCAACTCCACCTTCACCCTCAACAGGGCGGCCGTCGGGGGAGGGATGTTCAACGTCGAGTGCAGCCCGATAGTGGCCAACTCCATACTGTGGAGAAACGGCAGCGAGATCCGCTCCGAGGGGGGAACCATCACAGTCTCCTACAGCATAGTCGAGGGAGGCTTCACCGGCGAGGGCAATATCGACGAGGATCCGAGGCTGGGCGCTCTACTCGACAACGGCGGCTTCACCGATACATGCCTCCCGGACGCTGAGAGTCCCGCGATCGACTCGGGGCTTAGGGTCGGCTCCAGGGTCTCCGGCAACGTTATGATCCCGGCGACCGACCAGAGGGGGATGACACGCCCCAAGGGGGCCGGCGTCGACATGGGCGCCTGCGAGTTCTCCGACGAACCTGTACCCACTCCTAATCCCGTAACAGGCGGAGGGGGCGGCTGCAACACACTGAGGGGAGGATTAGGAGCCGTTCTGCTGCTCCTGCCACTCTTTTTCAGCGTGCGAAACCAGATACAGCGTTGACTTATCGGCTTTTGCATCGTACACTTGCCGAAAAGTCGCTTGACAAGCGTACTTTTGCAGATTGCACCGAGGGAGGGATGACCGGATGTCATTAGCAAGGAAGGGCGCTATTATTATTGTATGCTTCGCGGTATTTTTTCTCTTCAGCCGACCTTCAGAGGCGGTAATAGTGCTCGAAGGAGATGAGCATGTCTTGATCGCGGCCGAGGCTAGGGACTCCGGCTCTACGGAGGATAGCGTTCCCGAGGCAAAACTGGGGACTCTTACCGTCGTCATACTCCCGGAAGAGGCCAAATCCGCCGGTGCCAGATGGAGCACCGACGGAGGTGCAACTTGGGTCTCGTCGGATGAGTCCCTCCTGGTAAGCGAGGGCGAGGCCACGGTGACATTTCAGGGGATTATCGGCTGGAATAGCCCCGAACCCCTGTCTGTAAAGGTACAGGGCGATGGCGGAGCAAGTGCCGCCGGGACGTACACTCCTCTCACCGCTACGCTCCGTGTACACATAGACGGTCCGGAGGAGGCTCGCTGGCACCTGAACGATGGCGACCCTCGTCACCCCGGCGAACTCATTGAAGGGGTCCTGCCAGGCGACCACGGCTTATCGTTCTCCGAGGTCGACGGATGGCTGAAGCCGCAGGACGCAGAGGCCTCCCTAACGCCCGGAGGTGCTACGGAGCTTTCCGTCGCCTACGTACGCACCTCCACGATCACCGTCACGATAGACGGCCCGGCCGAGGCCGAGTGGAGCGTCGACGGCGGTCTCGGACTGAGGAGCGGTGTCTCCCTCGAAGGCCTTGCCCCGGGCGAGCACACTATCTCATTCAGGATAATAGGCGGCTGGGAGAGCCCGAAAGATGAGGCGGTCGTCCTGGAGGCGGGAGGGGTTCTTAAGATGACCGCTTCTTATGCGGCCATTGGCGGGCCTGTAGACAAGAAACCGGCCACCATCTCGGAGACCGTCGAGCCGCCTGAGACAAAGGTCGCGCTGGGTCCTGTGGCGGACTACTCCCGCACCATCTCCGCTCATGCGGCTCTTTCGGTCCAAGGATTGCCGCACGATGACGCCCTTCCGGAGATAGAAGCGGCTCATGAGACTCCCGCGCCCGTGGAAGAGAAGAGGGAGCCCGATGCGGAGCCGAAGGAGGGCGACTATATAGACTCCGACGAGAGTATCAACCTTGAAGAAGGAACCGAGGAGAAGGAGACTCCTCCCATAGAGGACGAAGACCGCCTGGTGGGTAACCCCGGCATAGAGCCGGAAGAGCCGCAAGCGCCTGAGGAGAATGAGGATGACTCTCCCCCTGGCGAGGCCGCGGAGCCGACGTTCGCCCTTCTGGACTTCGGTGAGTCCGAGAACGGGAGAATAGCCAGCGTTATCTCAGCAAGAAGGCGCTATCTGGATCTTGGCAACGCGGAGCACTCGCTGATAAGGGCCTGTGTCCCGGATCCCCTGCCCCCTCTGCCCTCCGCAGGGGTTTCGGCCGAGGACATGGCCGTTATCTCGGACAAGTTGTCATATTTGATAACCAAAGACGCGAAGGGAGACGAGGCAACGCCTGCGATTCTTGCCTCCGACGGCTTCCGCCTCGCTACATCCGCGGGTGACCATACGGGAAAATTCCTCACTGTAAGATGCACTTTGACGGTAAGCCACTCGGAGCTCAATTCGGTCGACCCAAAGCTTGCGGAAAGGGTGAAGACGAAGATAGAGGCAGGAGAACCGATCAGCAATGCCCTCCTGCGCGAGGTCAGGATCTACAAGGCGACCGGAGAGGGAGACGCCATGCGCATGTTCGACCTGGTCAACTGCTTGAGCAGCGGAGGCTTCCCCCTTGACACCTTCTTCGTGGCACGCGTGGCAGGATCGTCCCGTGACGACTTCTTTGACACCAGAGAGAGGGACGCGGCATATGTGATTACCTTCCGCCTGCTGCTTTTCGACGGTGCCGCACATAACCCCGATCGTTCAGTACAGCCTCTTGAGGGGGGCTGGTTCATTGTGTTCGACGGCCTTAAGGACGGCACCTACTCCGACCCGGTGATTCTGGCCGCTCCTCGCCCCAAAAGCGTTCAAGAGGAGAAAGGCGGAGGATGCGCGGCTCGGCCTGGAGGGGCCGCGGCGGTGCTGCTTCTCTTGCCGCTCCTGCTTCCGGCAATCCGCAGAACACAATAGCAAAAACGCCCCTCTCGATAGGAGGGGCGTTTTTATTGCCTTTTTGCTACTTCTTTCCGTAAACGTCCTTCGGGGTCCACTCCCTCCAGACGTTGCCGACAAGCTCCGGCCGCGGCTTCAGGACCTTACCGCCGGGGGTCCAACCGGACGGAGTCACCTCTCCTCCGCCCGTCTTGCGCACAAGCTGGAAGGCCTGAATCTGGCGCAGGGTCTCGTCGACATTGCGCCCGACTGGGGGAGTCAGAACCTCCATCGCCTGTATTATTCCGTCCGGGTCGATGATGAAACGCCCGCGAACGTCCACGCCCATGGCCGCGTTGTACACGCCGTAGGCCGTACCGATTGCCCCGCCGCCGTCGGAGCCCATGTGGAAGGGCACTCCGCCAGCCTCTACCATCTTCGATAGTTCCACGTCGTTCCAAACCTTGTGTACAAACTGACTATCCACGCTCATTGAAATAACCTCGGTACCAAGGGCCTGGAACTCCGCGTAACGGTCGGCGACCGCCGACACTTCGGTCGCTCAGACGAACGTGAAGTCGCCCGGATAGAAGCAGAGCGAGACCCACTTCCCTGCGAACTGCGACAGCTTTACGGTGGTGAAACCACCCTTGTAAAACGCCGGCGCGGTGAAATCAGGCGCCTTCATCCCCACAGTAACACCCATCCGAACGACCTCCTTCTTCGTATTTTCGCCCTGGACAACGTCCGCCCCGGCACCCTCGACCTCAGCGGCGGGAACCGTGCATCCGGCCTTTGCTTCACTCACGAAAACTCCCCCTTTCGCTTCTTCGGATCATGATAACCCGGACTAAAGATACCATATATAATGTCCGGCCGCTCTTATTTGTGATTATTATTATATGGGAAGACATTTATAAGTCAAGGCATTTGCGTCTCTTTAAGCCACAAGCCGGACGCACTCTTCACTTCTACATGATAAAATAGATTTCGATGATGAGAGTTGACCTGCCCACGGCCACGTGGTATAGTCCGCATGACATGTGTATGACCATGCTTCGTGGAGGGAGTTTCGAGATGCGCTCACTGGATAAGGAGAGCCCTGTACCGCTCTACTACCAGCTAAAAGAGATTCTCATGGCGATGGTTGACGACGGAGAACTTGCCCCCGGCGACATAGTGCCGTCGGAGCGCGACATCTGTGAACGCTTCTCCATCAGTCGAATGACCGCCAGCAAGGCAATGTCGGCCCTTGTGGACGAGGGAGTCTTCCGTCGCGAGCGCGGACGAGGAACCTTCGTCTCTCACCCCAAGACCACCTGCACCTCCTCAAGTCTGACGGGCTTCTCCGAGAACATCCGCGCTGCCGGGCTTGAAGCAATGACCGAGATCCTCTCCTTCGAAGAGGAGGAGGCGTCGCGCTCCATCAGCGAGTCGTTGCAGCTCGCTGCGCTCGAATCCTCTGTCTTCAACATCCTCCGACTTCGCTACGTCGACGGAGAGCCCTTCTCACTGGAGAACGTCTGGGCTCCGAAGTGCCGCTTCCCCGGACTGTCACGCGGGATGCTGGAGGGCAGATCACTTTATACTCTCATGCGCGAGCGCTTCGGCATGAAGCTGTCTCACGCCTCTCAGACTATAGAGCCGGTCCTGTGCTCCGACTTCGAGGCCAAGAACCTCGACCTTGACTCCGGCACCCCGGTGCTGCTCTTTCGCAGGGTGGCCTACGCCGAGCCGCGCATCCCCGTGGAGTACTCGAAGTGCATCTACAGGGGGAAGCGCTTCAAATACGAGATCTCCTTCGGTATCTAGCGCTTTAAGGGGGCGTCGCCCTCAATTTCAATACAGGGAAGGTGTTGCAGATGCTAAAGGGTCTACAGAAACTCGGCAAGGCTTTGATGCTTCCGGTGGCGGTGCTACCGGCGGCGGCGCTGCTCCTGAGGCTTGGCGCAGACGACGTTCTGAATATTCCTTTTGTGATGCAGGCGGGGGCGGCGATCTTCGACAATCTGGCGCTTCTGTTCGCGGTCGGTATCGCAGTCGGAGTGGCATTCGACGGAGGCGGCGCGGCGGCCCTCGCGGGCGCGGTAGGCTACTTCACACTTACCAAGGCGGTAGTCACGATCAACCCGGCGATCAACATGGGAGTGCTGGCGGGCATTGTCTCAGGAGTTACCGCCGGCATGCTGTACAACAAGTACCACGACGCAAGGCTCCCCGACGTCCTTGGGTTCTTCGGGGGTAAGCGTTTTGTCCCGATAGCGACCTCCATAGCAAGCATCGTGCTGGCCCTTGTGTTCGGATACGCATGGCCGCCGGTCCAGGATGCCATCCACGGAGTCGGCGAGTGGCTACTCGGCGCGGGATTGACCGGCGCGTTCACGTTCGGGACTCTGAACCGCCTGCTGCTTCCGCTCGGACTGCACCACGTGCTGAACAGCATGGTCTGGTTCGTCTTCGGAGAGTTCACCAACGCGGCCGGAGCTGTAGTCACCGGCGACCTGCACCGCTTCTTCGCGGGCGACCCGACGGCGGGAGTCTTCATGACCGGCTTCTTCCCGATCATGATGTTCGCTCTTCCGGCGGCGGCCCTTGCCATGTACACAACGGCAAGAGATGAGAACAAGAAGGCCGTCTCCGGGATCCTTCTCAGCGTGGCGCTGACGTCCTTCCTCACCGGCATCACCGAACCAATCGAGTTCGCGTTCATGTTCCTGGCACCTGTGCTGTACGTGGCCCACTCGCTGCTAAGCGGCGTGGCGCTGGCCGTCTGTACGATGTTAGGGGTTCATCACGGCTTCGGCTTCTCCGCGGGCGCGATAGACTACGTGCTGAACTACGGCCTGTCGACCAAGGGGTGGATGATCATCCCGATTGGCCTTGCCTTCGCGGTAGTCTACTACTTCCTTTTCGTGGCGGTGATCAAAGGCATGAACCTTATGACCCCCGGACGCGAGGAGGAGGCAGGCGGGGCAACCGCATCGGCAGTCTCGAAGTCCGACCTTGAGAAGCTCGCCCTGGACTACCTGGCGACCCTTGGCGGCGCCGACAACATCGAGGATATCGGCGCGTGCATCACCCGCCTTCGCCTTGTGGTGCGCAACGGCAAGCTGGTCGAGGAGGCTAGAATCAAGGCGCTCGGGGCCACCGGCCTTGTGCGTCCGAACTCGACCACACTGCAGGTCGTCATAGGCACGAAGGCCGAGCTGCTCGCGGATGTGATGAAGAAACATATGAAAAAGTAGGGGGGCTGCACCCGCACCGGGCGGGCAGTCCGGACTGGTTTATTTCAATGCACCCTCCCTTCGCACGTTGTAGGGAGGGTTTTTTCTGGCGTGGAGGTCCTGGAATGAAAGCTCTTACAAGAGGTAAAATAGTGACGGGGAGCTCCTGGCTCGAGGGATTGGCCCTGCTCTTCGATGAACGGGTCAAGGACTTCGTCACAGAGGAAGCTATCCCCTCGGATGTCGAGCGTATCGATGCGGGTGGTGCCTGGATAGTGCCCGGATTCATCGATATTCACGTTCACGGAGGTCGCGGTGCGGACGCGATGGACGCTGAGGAGCAGTCTTTGAACTCCATCGCGTCAGGGCTGGCCGCGCACGGTGTCACAGCCTTCTGCCCCACCACGATGACTATGTCCCCGGAACGAATCGAGGCGGCGCTTGACGCCGTTAAGAGGGTAATGGGCATACCGCGGGAGGGAGCGACCATCCTCGGAGTCCACCTTGAGGGGCCGTACATCAGCCCCGGACGCGTCGGTGCCCAGGACGGAGCATTTGTCGAGCGTCCTGACCCGGAGTTCGTCCACCGCATGTGCGACATCCTGCGTCTGGTCACCTTCGCCCCGGAGGAGGACGAAGGGCTGTCCTTCCTGAAGGCCCTTAAGGAGGAGGGAGTAGTCCCCTCAATAGGGCACTCGCAGGCGACGTACGAGCAGGCAATGCAGGCCTTCAGCGGCGGAGCGATGAGCGTGACCCACCTGTTCAATGGTATGCCGCCCTTTCACCACAGGACTCCGGGGCTCGTGGGCGCGGCACTCGACGCCGACGTCTTCTGCGAGCTGATAGCGGACGGAGTGCACTCCCACCCGGCCGTCTTTCGCCTGCTGCACAGGATAAAGGGGCTGGAACGGGTCGTGCTAGTCTCCGACGCCATGCGCGGGGCGGGACTGGGCGACGGAGAGTGGGATCTGGGAGGGCAGAGAGTAACAGTGCGAGGGGGGACGGCCTCTCTTGCGAACGGGACGATAGCCGGAAGCGTGCTG
>JBAYOX010000004.1:0-22633 GCA_041678025.1 Aminobacteriaceae bacterium | reverse complement strand
CTTCAAGAAGTTCCCGAAGAGAATCGAGGAGGAGGTCAGGATAACAATCACCCCCGGCACCCTCGACGGCGACGGCACCGTGGCTACAAGGCTTATCTCGACCTGCAACCAGTGCGGGCTCTGCAAGGAGTTCTGCCCTGAGGAGATCGACGTTGGGGAGTTCCTCAGGGGCGCGCATCAGGCGATGCACGAGAAGGGCGCCATGCCCTGGGCGTTTCACGAGTTCTGGCTGCGCGACATGGAGTTCGCGAACAGCCGCAGGGCCTCTCTCTTCGCCCCTCCCCCGTCTGGCAACCAGTGCACCGCCATATTCTTTCCCGGCTGCCAGCTCGGCGCGTCGGACCCCAGGTACGTCAGCGAGTCGTACCGTTTTCTGCTGGAACGGATGCCAGGCACGGCCCTGGGGCTCGGATGCTGCGGTGCCCCGGCCGTCTGGGCCGGCGACATGAAGCTACACGACGCGGTGCGGGAGCGCATTCTGTGCGAGTGGCGCGATCTTGGGTCTCCTGAGATGATACTGGCCTGCCCCACCTGCATGGCGATGTTCGCCCGCTACATGCCGGAGATAAGATGCAGGCTGCTGGTGGACGTACTAGCAGAGTCGGGGGCTGCACCCGCCGAGAGGGGTGACGGTTCGGCAGTCTCCGTCTTCGACCCGTGCGCTAGCAGGGATATGCCCGCATCGCAGAGAGCCGCGAGGGACCTGGTCCGCGCCGCAGGCTACGAGCTCGTTCCGCTGCCGTACGAGGGTAGGTACGCTCAGTGCTGCTCTTACGGAGGGCACATAGACATAGCCGCCCCCGACTACTCGGCGTGGCTCGCGAACCTGAGGAGCAACGACGGAGAGGCGCCCTACATAGTCTACTGCTCGAACTGCCGCGACGTCTTCTCTCACGCCGGCAAGCCCGTCAGGCACGTGCTGGATCTCTTCTTCGGCATAAACGACCTCCCCTCGCCGCCTCCCGCCTTCGACGAGCGCAGAAAGAGGCGGGAGCGCCTCAGAGAGGAGCTGATCAGAGAGCACTGGCCGGAGTCCGGCCTTAATGGGGGGGAGGAGAGCTGCGTGAATGGGTATTCGCTTGACATAGACCCGGAGCTACGGGACAGGATGAACAGGGCTCGAATACTCGAGGAGGATGCCATGGCCGTTATCGAATCGTGCGAGACGAGCGGCCGAAAGGTGCAGGACCCCGAGACCGGGAGGTTTCATGGGTACGCCGAGATAGGCTACACCACCTTCTGGGTGGAGTACGAGCCATCTCCCGGCGGCTACAAACTGCACAACGCCTACTCGCACAGGATGAAGATAGAGCTGGAGGACTGAGATGGAAGAGTCGAAAAAACTGGTCTGCGCCAGATGCAACGTGGAGATGATCCCCATGCCCACAGGCTTCAGCTATCTTGGGCACGTCTTCAGGACCGACGTGCCCAGATGCCCCTCCTGCGGGCAGGTCTTCATTTCCGAGGTTCTGGCCGGCGGACGCATGGCCGAGGTCGAGACCACCCTTGAGGACAAGTAGAACGGTTTCCGTGCTACAGGGCGCCCTTCATTATCTCCCCGTACTGGCCGTCCGATAGCTCTATCGAGTAGAAGAGCTTGAAGAACTCGACCACGTCATCCTTGAGCTCCGACGTGTACTGCTCGGGGTAGGCGAGATGCCCCAGCCAGATTATCCCTAGCAGGCGGTTTACCGAGGGAGGACTGGCGATAAAGCTGTACGGGTTGTTTGGTATGCGGTACACCCGCCCCTTCTGCACTGCCTCAATGTCGCTCCAGGTAGGGTCCTTGAGTATTTGACGGCGCACCTCCTCCGTCTCGGCAAGTATGAACTCAGGCTTCCAGAGAAGGATCTGCTCGAGCGAGACCGCGCTCCCTGCCCCCTTCGAGTCGGGCTGGACGTCCGCCACATTGAGTACCCCCACCCTATCAAGCACCTCGGCGTGGAATGAGCCTCTGGCGTTGGTGTTCAGCCCCGCCTTTCCCATCGCCAAGTAGACTCGCGCCCTCTCCCCATCCTTCAGGTCCTCACTGACCGATTCAGCGTGGGCGAGGATGCTCTCGGCCCTTCGCGAAAGGGCCTCCGCCCGTTCTTTCTCCCCTAGAAGCTCACCCAGCATAGCGTACGCATCGGGCAGGGTGTCCAGTGTGGCACGCACGAATACCGTCGGGATGCCGAGCTGGTTCTGCAGGGCGTCCATATCCTCGCGGATGCTCCCCTTGGGCTCCCCCACGTCGACGATGGCCTGCGGCGCAGCCGCTATCAGTGCCTCCATATTCAGCGTGACGTTCTTTCCGTAGAACTGGCCGAAGCGCGGAAGGGCCATGTACTTATCGTCGATGTAACCCGCGGCCTCCTGCGAGAAGTCCGCAGCCACCCCGGCCAACCTGTCGGGGGCTAGTGTGTACAGCGCTATCTGAGCCAGAGGACCGGAGGGCGCGACAGCCACTATCTCGTCAGGAATCTCCACCTCTCTGCCTACCGAGTCGACAAACACCCTCCCCTCGGCCGGGACACACGCAGGGAGGACGCCTGTAAACTGAAAAACAATCGCGGCCAGCGCCGCAAGGACAAGAGCTCTTCTCATTCCTATTTCCCCTTTCAGGAACCTGCAAAAGAACACCCGGCTATGCGCGTGGTGCGCACAGCCCCCATACCACCCATGGAGACGGGACCGAGAGGCACTCCGTACATCCGCTCCAGGGCGGCGACGCTCAGTACCTCAGACGGCGCGCCCGGCTTGCCGACCTTTCCGTCCATCAGCAGCATCGCCTGATCTGCGAAGGACAGGGCGTGCTCCGGATTGTGGGTCGACAGCATCACCAGGTATCCCTGCCCGGCCAGCCTCCTCGCACACCCCATCACCCTGATCTGGTGGCCGTAGTCCAGGCTCGAACAGGGCTCGTCCATGACGAGGATCGAGGCGTCCTGCGCAAGCGCGCGGGCTATCAGCACAAGCTGCTTCTCCCCTCCTGACAACCGGTCGTACCGCCTCTCCGAAAGATGCGGTATCCCTGCCTCCTCCAGCGCACCCATCGCTCGCACGACCTCCCTCCTCCCCGGAGTTGACCAGAAGCCGAGCCCTGAGGAGGTCCCCATCAGCACCATTTCGAAGGCAGTATGGGCGGAGGCGTTCTCATGGCTCTGAGGGATGTAGGCGAAGATCCTCGCCCGCTCGGAGGCGTTCATATTCCTCGTGGCACGCCCGGAGGCCCTTATCTCCCCCTCGTATGGTATCAGCCCGAGGATGCTGCGAAAGAGGGTGCTCTTGCCCGAACCGTTACGCCCAAGGATCGATACGAGCGACCCTCCGCCGAACTCGAAGGATACGTCCGACAGCACCCTTCTCCTCCCGTACCGCACCGCAAGGCCCTTTACGCACAGGCTCGGCTCGTTCATAGCTCTCTCCTCTCGTGCAGAATCAGGAACAGCAGGAATGGCGCTCCCACGAACGCGGTCAGAATTCCTATCGGGACCTCGCTGGTCGACAGCATCCTCGAGAAGTCGTCCGTCGCCGGAAGCAGCGCCCCTCCAAGCAGAATCGAGGCGGGGATGCTCCTTCTGCAGTCCGCGCCCACTATGAACCGCGCGAAATGAGGGACCACCAGCCCTATCCACCCGATCACACCGCTGACCGAGACACAGGCCGCTGTCACGAAGGTCGCCCCCAGGATGGCGCCACCCCTCACCAGCCGTACGTCCACTCCCATCGACCTCGCCTCCTCCTCCCCGACGGACAGGATATTGATGCGCCACCTCATCAGGAAGAGAAAGAGCAGACCCGACAGTATCAGAGGCGCGGCGAAGACGAGGTCCTCCCTGCGGGCGGAGGCCAGCGACCCCATCAGCCAGTAGGTTATGGCCGGGAGGGAGTTGTTCGGGTCGGCGATCAGCTTGAGATACGAAATGCCTGCGGAGCAGAGCGAGCCCACCATTATCCCCGCCAGCAGATAGCCGAGTATGCGGTTTATCCTGGAGCGGGTGTTCACCAGCACTACCAGCCCTACCGCTACAAGCCCCGTAATAAAGGCGCACAGAGAGATCGTTCTGTAGCCGAATCCGTTCAGTATCGCGAACGCGGCACCGAGGGCGGCCCCGGATGATGCGCCCAGAAACTCCGGGGAGACAAGCGGGTTCTGAAATATGCTCTGATAGACCGTCCCGGAGCAGGATAGCCCTGCCCCTACCAGCGCCCCGAGCAGCACCCTGGGGAAGCGCACTCGATAGAGCACGGTCTCGACCTGAGATGCAAGTTCACCCTCCCCCGTCATCGGAAGCAGCGCCTTCAGGACGGACGATACTGGGACCGGATATCGCCCGACGCTCATCGAGAGCAGAAAGACCGATATAAATAGCCCCGCCATGAGGGCGAACCGGGCGGAGTAGCGAGCGCTCATCCGACGGCCTCCGGCAGGGGAGATAGGAGAGGGCTCATGAAGGCGCCGACAATCTCGGTCTCCCTCTCCCCCGGGCGGGAGTCGACCGTGAGCAGCGTTGCGCCTAGCTCCCTTGTCAGCAGGGCGCGCATCTCCTCGTACCTGTCGAAGTACTCCGACGGCAGCCTCAGCCCGGAGGCCATGCTACGGGCATTCTCGCGCGACTTGAACACACCCGCGCAGGGCACGCCGCTCTTGAGAACCTCTTCAAGACGCGACCTGACTCGATGGCTGAGCAGCTCCACACCGCCGATCTCGTCCAGGACAATAAGCCCGCGCTCCTCTGCGCCGGCGAGCAGCGAAAGGATGCCTTCCTCAAGGACGTCTGCGCGCCGCATAGAGCTTGCATCCGTATGCTCGATAAAGATGTTGCCGATGCCCTCGGAAAAGGGCACCGAAGGGGTGTCGTATGCGCCGGGAGAGGTCAGAGAGAAGCCCCGTACAGCACCATCCTCCCGCAGTAGTCGGCGGACGATGAACCCGCCCGCCGTCATCCTCAGCTCGCCCATACAGCTCATCAGCAGTGTCGTCTTGCCTATCCCCTTCGGCCCTTCCAGAAAGATGCGCCCTATCCCCATGCCCCCTCCTCACTCGGCCTCGAAGCAGAACCTCTCGAGACCAAGCAGCTCGGCGGGGATGGCGATGGTTGTGCCGAAGAAGATAACCCTCTTCCCCTCGAACGCCTTCAGTATTCCGTCGATCGTCCCGTTGGACAGGGAAGAGCCGGTAGCGAGGGCGACATCGCCGAACGAGGCCGCGCGCGCCAGGTCCCTCTCTCCGTCGAGGACGGTGACACCGTGCACGGTGCGCCCTATGTTCTCCGGGTTCAGGTCGACGATGCAGACCCTCTCCGGGCCGAGCGCCCCGGCTAGCCCCTTTAGTATGGCGGGCTGGTAGCCTATGATGGTCACTCGCTCCCTGTCGCCCAGCTCGCCGGCAAGCCTCTCCCCCATCCTCTCGCCGCATATCCCCGGGGAGGCGTCCCGGCAGTGAACAGTCCTGTCTCCCCAGTTCAGATGTCTGCCGACGGCGTTGACACCGGCGGTCAGTATCGCCCTCTCCCTGTCGCCACGCAGGGGGAGCTCAAGCATCTCTCGGATACTCCCGCTCCATGATGAGAGGTGCGACGTGAAGGCCTGCCCCTTCGCCCCCCTCACCTCCGCCTCGATCAAACGCTCCTCCCCACGCTGCAGGGCGAAGTCGGTGAACGGCGTCGGGTCGCCTATCGCCTGCTCCACGTTGAGGGCGCGAATCTCTATTGTCTCCTCAAGCAGATCCGGCGCCTCTTTCTCCAGCCGCTCGCGCACGAGGGCGGGAAGCCTCTCCATTACGCCCGTGGAGCTCATCTCTGCACATCCACAGGCTCGAAGCCCCACTTCTCCCACAGAGGCGCCGACTCTGGAGAGCGAAGGTACTCCCAGAATGCAGCGACCGTCTCGTCGGGGAAATCGACGTTGAGACCGCCGACCGTCGGTATCGCGGGCGAGGGAAGAGAGGCGTAAAACCCACCGGACTCTATCGCCAGGCTGGACGGTATGAGCGCCGCGTCCGCGCTGCCGGCATTTACGGTCATAACGGCCTGCAGCGCATTCTTCACTATGATGATGCGGCCAGATTCAAGATTCTTCTCCCAGATCCCCTCGCTTTTTAGCAGGTCGGCGGCCATCACTCCGTGGGACGTCGTATCCGGGTCGGGGGTGGCGATTCGCAGGTCCGCCATAGCCACGTCTTTGCAGACCTTCTCATCCTCGCACCAAAGGACAAGGTGCCCCTGGGCACATGCATGCACGTCCTTGATCTTGCCCCTCTCCCTCAGCCACTCGGGCCAATCCGGGTCCGCCGCGACAAGCAGCGCGAAGGGCGCCCCGGCGTCGATCTTCTGTGCAAGAGGGCCTGTGGCCTCCTTGACAAAGACCAACTCCCCTCCCCCCGCCGCGACAAAGGAGGCATAGATATCCTCCACGCACTGGGCGATGCCGGGAGACACGGCCACATAGACCTCCGAGGCGGAAGCCACGCCCGGGGCGCAGGCTAGCAACATAGCAACGACAAGGGCCAAGGACAGACATTTTCTCAAGATGAAACACCTCCGATAGTATTATGCAACAAGGTTGCACAATACTATCACCCCCGACAGCCCTTTGCAATCATGACGCACATTTTCGAGGGGCGATAGATCCAATGTCCAGGGCAGTCGGCTTGACTTTCGCGTATCATGTATAATGAAGAGCTAGTAAAGCCCTCTTGCTCAACTAGGACAATCGGTAAGATGAATGACTTCACACCTCTGAGAACAGACGGGCACCTCCGAAGGAGAGGGTACTCCATACACTCTTATGAAGGGAGAGCTTGGATTGCAACCTCTTAGCGTTCTCATCGCCGAGCCTGATGTGATGTTGCGCACCCTTTACCGGGACATAGTAACTGAAAACGCCGGTTATACGTTCGCAGGTTTCGCGGATGACGGCACTGCACTCTGCTCTCAACTGACAAACTTGTCCGTCCATATAGTCCTTTTGGACATCCTTCTGCCCGCTTTCAACGGCCTGGAGGAGTTCCGAAAATTAAGGGCGGAGCATCCGCGCGTCGACTTCATCATTCTCTCTTCCGAGAAAGCTCCTGATATTGTAAGAGGGACTATCTGCTCCGGAGCCTTCGACTATCTGATAAAACCGTTCGAATGGGACCGGTTCCGGCGCGCGCTGAAGGCTTACGAGGAGTACCACCATAGCCTTGCCGGAAGGAAACGCCCATGGAAACAGGAGGACATAGACAGGATCACCGGCATTAAGAAGCACATGGGCGAGTGCGCGTACGGGGTCCCGAAAGGTTTCCAGGAGACCCTGATCAACCGGATGACCAACCTGATGAACGAGTCCGGAGTCCCTCTGTCCGCCTCCGAGACGGGGCGTATGCTGGGCATCTCTCGCTCCAGTGCGCGGCGCTATCTTGAGTACCTTGCCGAGGAGTGCGGCATTTCGGTGCAGTACGAGTTTTCCCAGGTGGGACGCCCAAAAAAACTATACTTCATCCCCGCAAAACCCTCCGACGGCCAGCGGGGGAAGAAAGCATGACGACCGGGCTGTCCGCTCATAGTCTTATCGTTGTGAAAACACGGAGGAGTACTACATGGAGTTAGCGCCTCTTCTACTGTCTCTGCTCTTTTTCGTCACCTTCGCCGTATACCTTTTTTACGGGATATACGTCATTCACCTTAACAAACACGACAATCTCAACAGGGTCTTCTTTCTCTTATGCGTAGCTTTTTCCGTCCACTCACTTGGGATCGCTATTGCAAACTCAGCGCCCAACATTCTGTCGTGTCTGTTCTGGAATAAATTCGCCTTCATCGGGTATGCCTCTGTCTACGGATTATTCCTGCACTTCACTCTGATCCTCACCGGCACACTGCGAAAAGGGGACCGGGTCGGAATTGCCTATTTGTTGTATCTGCCGACCATGATACTGATCTTCGCCTTCTCTCTTCCAAGCGATTTCTCCTCCTCGCTTTACAACCTGCAGAGCGTGGGGTCGGGCTGTACATACACTCTGAGCAAGGGCATCTGGCCTTTGCTTTTCGAAACATACCAGCTCCTCTACGTTCTTCTGGGGCTCTCGTTGCTCTGGCGGTGGGGAGTATCCTCGCAGGATAAAGAAATAAAACGCCAGGCGCAGATACTCATACTCTCCACGGTCATCGCCTTCCTGCCCCCTCGGTTTGTCGACGCATACCTGATCACCCTGCTGGTTCACCCGATACCGACTCTGTCTCCTGTTTTTCCTCTCCTCCTCCTGGCCGGCCTTCACATCCTGATGAGCAGGTACGGGCTGATGAGGAGCTCGCTAGAGGACGAAGACGAGTTCTTCCTTGAGGGATTGACGAACTCGAGGCTGGCCTTCTGCCTGGCCACGGCCTTCATAACAGGGGGAATAACGTGCAGCTTGGCCTACTTTTTCCCCTTCGCAATTCAGAGCGGCCTAGCCATGCGCTTGATGCTTCTGGCAGGAATCATCTTCTTCACGCTCGGCTTTATTACCCTGTCGACCCAGTTTATCAAAAACCTTAAAGTCAGAAGGAACGCCCTGCTGCTGATAATGCTAATAAGCATCCCCGCCCTGACCTGGCAGTTCATAGAGTTTGCGGCGATAACCATCTGGGCCTTCCCCATTGTGATAATGTTGGTCACTCTTCTGTTCACCTCGCGCGTGCCGCTGATCCTTGTCGCCACCGTGGCCATCGCGACACAGATACCGGTGATGCTGAACGCTCCGGTTGGCCCTGTCATTATGGACACCTTCGACTACGCGGCGAGGGTCAGCATCTTCATGGTAACCCTTTTTGTCGGGATGCTCGTCAACAAGACCTACACAGGCAAGATGAAGGAGAGCGAGCTGCAAGCCAGGTCTCAAAAGCTGATCTCGGAGATATCCACCGAGCTGGTAAGCGTAAGCCTGTCAAACGTGGACAGAAAAATACACTCTCTGCTAGAGAAGATCGCGCTCTTTTTCATGGCAGACAGGACGGGAGTATTCCTGTTCGACGCGGAGAAACAGGGCTTGCTCTACTCCTACGAATGGCACACCGATGGGATCCCCCCCGCCGCTGAACACGAGAGGGAACTTCAGATGCAGTTGCCCTGGGTGGTGGAGCAGCTCACTAAAAAGCCCTTTATCTTCACCCGCGATACCAGCACCATCTCCGATGAGTTCGCCACGGAGAGAGAAAGGTTCATACGCCAGGGGGTGAAATCTGCGGCGGCCGTCGCAATCGAGGAGAACGGGGAGTTAATCGGCTTCATCGGGCTACAATGCGTCGAGGAGAACAAGGACTGGTCCGGAACACACAGCGACCATCTGGCGATCCTCTCGAACCTCTTCGCCGACGGGTTCATACGCATTCGCTCCGAAAAGGAGATCGAGACGATGGCCTACTACGACCAGCTTACCGGGCTCCCGAACCGTACCCTCTTCTCTGACCGATTGGCGCAAGCGCTGCATCTGGCGAAAAGAAACAACCGGCTCGTGGGAGTGGTGCTGATGGACCTGGACAGCTTCAAGATGATAAACGACACTCTGGGACACAGCGGCGGGGACGAGGTGCTGAAGGAAGTGGCGCGCAGCCTTCAGCAACGCCTTAGAAAGTCAGATACAGTCGCAAGGTTCGGAGGGGACGAGTTTTTGATCCTTCTCAATGACATCGGCGACTATGAGAGCGTCGCGAGTGCAACCGAGGACATCATGGAGCTGTTCATCCATCCATTCTACGTGCAGGGGCAGAACTTCTTCCTGTCGGGAAGCGCAGGAGCGGCGGTCTTCCCCCACGACGGCACGGACGAGGAGACCCTGCTGAAGAACGCGGATGTAGCTATGTACATCGCCAAATCCAGAGGCAAGGACCAGTTCGTGCTGTGCACGGAGGACATGAAGGACGAGGTCAGAAGAACGCTTGAGCTGTCGAACGAGCTCTACGGAGTACAGGACCGAGACGAGCTGGTCATCCACTATCAACCCCAGATCAGCCTTATGACCGGGGAGATCGTAGGCATAGAGGCACTTGTCAGATGGAACCATCCGCGGATCGGTATAATCCCGCCGAACGTTTTCATCCCGCTGGCGGAGATGAACGGCACGATCAACGCCATCGGCGACTGGATCCTCCGCACGGCCATCGGACAGAGAAAGTGGTGGCTTCTCTCCGCCCCCTCCAATATGCGAGTCTCGGTGAACCTGTCGGTGGTGCAGCTGTATAACCACCACTTCGTGGACAACCTTGCGGTCATGCTGAAAGAGACCAGGCTCGACCCTAAATTCCTTGAGCTTGAGATCAAGGAGTGTGCGGCGGTAAGGGAGACGGAGCTCATCCTCGAGACTATGAAGAAGCTGAAGCAGCTGGGCGTGTCGCTCTCGGTAGACGACTTCGGCACCGAGTGCTCCTCGCTGAGCCGACTCAAGGTGCTTCCGATCGACCGGATCAAGATAGACATGCCTTTCGTGCAGGGGACGGAGAGCGACGCAAAGGACCGGACGATTACAACGACGATCATCAATCTGGCCAAGGGGCTCGGGATGGAGGTAATGGCGGAAGGGGTGGAATCCGAATCCCAGATGAGCTATCTGAGGCAGGAGAAGTGCGACGACGCTCAGGGCTTCTTCTATGGTGGCCCCATGCCACCGGACGAGATCGAGAAACGGTTTTTCAAGCGAACCTGATATCGCCGAGCCTGTATAATAACAGTAGAGGCCGGGCCGTCCTATTCGACGTGCCTGGCTTTTTATTTCAATGAAGCCCCTCTTGCCAAGAGCCCCTTCCATCGCTACAATTATGCAACCATGTTGCATAAAGGAGGAGTAATAAATATGAAGTTGTTTCGAAACAGACTACTACTTCTCGTTGCTTTTGTAATGCTGCTCTCCTTCGCGACCTCGGTCGCCGTTGCCGGGGAGAGGGGCGGTACCGTTGCAGCCGCGGCGTCGCTTCAGTCGATGCTGGCGGAGATCATACCGTGGTTCAACGACGCACGGGGCGCCGAGCTGGAGGGAGTGTTCGGCGCATCGGGAAATCTGGCCAGGCAGATTGAGACGGGCGCTCCGTTCGACCTTTTTCTCAGCGCAGACGAGCAGTGGGCGCGCTACGCGGAGGAGAAGGGTCTGCTTGAGGGGGAGCCGCTTCCCTTCGCGGCACTGCCCCTTGTACTGTGGCACTCGGAAGAGACCGCGCCATCCCTCGATCTCCTGGGACAGGCGGAGTTCAGCGTGGCGATAGCCAACCCGGAGACGGCTCCCTTCGGCAAGAGGGCAGAGGCTTATCTTACGGAGAAGGGGCTGCTTGACGGGCTTAAGGCCGGCAACAGGCTGATCATAGGAGGAGATGTGCTGAAGACCGGCCTTGCAGCCAAGAGCGGAGCGGCGGATTTGGCCATCCTTCCCCTGAGCACTGCGGCATCCCTTGATGAGGGGTCATGGACTCTGCTGGACGCGGCGCCTCAGACTCTGTTCGGCGGATTGGTAAAAGGGCGCTCCTCCGCAGCGGCCGCGGAGCTCTGGGAGTTCATCCGATCCGCCGAGGCGCTGCCCTTTTTCGAGAAGTACGGCTTCATGGCACCCTGAGTCGCACGAGAGGCTCAATCAAAGGCGGGAATGCCGGTCCTGCGCTCAATTATCATCTTGACAAGGGTTGACTCGGACCAGTCGAAGCCGACGTCCTTGTACAGCAGCTCGCCAATGATCAGGAAGAATACCAGAAAGATGGCGATGAGGATGAGCAGCAGCGTCTGTTTGATCAGCTTGATGATCAAGGCCCTCCTCGCCCTCTTTTTCTTCCGCGCGACGTCCGTGCTCTGTGTCACCTCGATCACATCCCGACTGAAGGAGATTATGTCCGTTTGAATACTCATATCCTTACAGCCTTATTTTACCTCAAAAATACGGGGGTTGCGTGATTTGACTGCGACGATGATCCCACCTCTGCTGCTCAGCCTGCGGGTTCTCTCTTTCGCTGTGCCGCTGCTGATTCTTCTAGGAGGAGGAGTTGGATGGGCGCTTGCTCGCACGGAGTTTCCAGGCAAGGGATTCGTATCACTTCTGGTGCAGCTTCCGCTCATACTGCCCCCCTCTGTGATGGGTTTCTATCTGCTCTTCGCCATAGGAAAGTCCCCCATTCTGAAGCCTCTCGGCATCCTCTTCTCCTTCCGTGCGCTGGTCCTGGCCGCCGTCGTCTCGGCCCTTCCGATCATGATACAGTCCGCGCGCGCGGCGTTCGCCTCCGTAGAACGGGAGCTAGAGGACGCGGCACGCACTCTCGGCAAGGGGGAGTGGACAGTTTTTCGCACTGTAACCCTTCCGCTGGCCCGTCGAACTCTGCTGGTCGGCCTGGCCCTATCCTCCGCGAGGGCCTTGGGAGACTTCGGCGTGTCACTGATGATAGCGGGAAACATACCGGGGAGGACACAGACCCTGCCCCTGTACATCTACAACCGAGTGGAGACGCTGGACTTCGCGGGCGCGCACGCCGCGTCGCTCCTGCTGATCAGCGCCGGGTTCGCCAGTCTGTACCTGGTCAGACTTCTCGAGGAGGGGAGAAACGAGCGATATGCTGAACGCTGATTTCACCGACTCGTTCGGAGGCTTCTCGATGAGGGTGACACTGTCGCTGAGGGAGGAGACGGGGGTGCTCTTCGGGCGAAGCGGCTCCGGCAAAAGCATGACGCTGAGGACGATCGCCGGCCTGCGAACCCCGAAGGAGGGGGTGCTGACCCTAGGTGACAGGACTCTCTTCTCGTCGGAGGCGAAAATCAACCTGCCGCCCAGGGAGCGCCATGTCGGACTCCTGTTTCAGAACCTGGCGCTCTTCCCTCACATGACCGCGCTTGAGAATGTTGCGTACGCCCTGCCGAAGGGCAGGGAGGGGCGCGAAAGAGCGGCTCTCTGGCTGGCCCGTATGAGGATGGAGAGTTTCGAGGATCGCCCCCCTTCGCGCCTGTCCGGCGGCCAGCGTCAGCGCGTCGCCCTGGCCCGCGCACTCGCGGCGGAGCCGAGGCTGCTGCTGCTGGACGAGCCCTTCAGCGCTCTTGACGGCCCACTGCGGCGAAGCCTGCGCAGGGAGCTTCGCGAGATAAGAGCCCAGTCGGGAATCCCGATGCTCTACGTAACGCACCAGATAGAGGACCTGTGCTCCCTTGGCGACAGGGTGTTCGTGATACGAGACGGCAGGACCACGGAGAGCTTTCCCGTGGATCGACTGTGGGAGAAGGGAGCGCGCGGCGAGGCCTGGAGCGCCCTGGGATGGGGCAACCTGTTCCGTGGGGTTATAACCGGGTGCGATGGTGAGCAGGGCGAGCACGGCTATCGATTCGAAGGGGACCGCCTGTCGCTCACGCTCGACGGCGGCACTCACAGGACGGGGGACAGCCTCGTCTTCGTTGCACCGGACAAGATTAGAATACTATACCCGGACATACCGGTCGATCCGGACCTCGGGGACAACGTCTTCTCCGCCGTGGTCGAGGAGACAACTCCGCTGGGCGCGGCGATGCGCCTGTATCTGGCCTCGGAGCACGGGATAATCTGGCAGGCGGAGCACCCATCAGAGTCATATCAGGCCTTGAAACTGCGCCCCGGATCAAGGGTTCGCTTCGCCATCCCCCCCTCAGGCATAGAGTCGTGGGGAGGCGAGCGCAACGGCGCAAGCTGAGCGCCCTCCATTATTCATCCGTAAAAAAGGAGCGCCCCGCGAAGGACGCTCCATTATCTGTTTTAATCCGCCTTAATCTAGAAGAAGAGCTCCTTCGCGGCGAATATGACCGCCAGCCCCACCATGATGGCACTGACGTCCTTCGCCCTGCCGCTCAGTATCTTTATCCCCACGTAGGAGATTATGCCGAACTCGATGCCTACCGCTATGCTGTAGCTGAACGGCATCACCATGACCGCTACGCACGCCGGGACCAGCTCCGTCCAGTTGCCGTAGTCCAGATCCTTAAGGCTCATCATCATGAAGACCCCGACCAGGACCAGCGCCGGAGCGGTGGCGCAGGATGGCACTATGGCGACTACAGGGGAGAAGAAAAGGGCAAGGATGAACAGGGTGGCTGTTACGAAGGCGGTAAGACCGGTCCTGCCACCGACCTCGACTCCGCTTGCGCTCTCGACGTAGGAGGTCACGGTGGATGTGCCCAGGACTGCGCCCGCCACCGTGCCTATTGCGTCGGCCATAAGGGCCTCGCGCGCCTTGGGCAGGCAGCCGTCGCAGTCGAGCATGTCCGCGCGCTTGGTGACTCCGACGAGAGTGCCCACGGTGTCGAAGAAGTCAACGAAGAAGAAGGAAAACATCACTATCCAGAAGTTCGGGTTGGCCAGACCGGAGAAGTCCATCTTCATGAATGTCGGCATGACCGACGGGGGGGCGGAGACAAGGCTCTCCGGCGCCTGGGCGACTCCGAGAGGTATGGCAACAGCCGTTATCACCAGTATGCCGATGAGAATAGCGCCTCTGATGTTCCGCGCCTGCAGCACCGCCATGATGAAAAAGCCCGCTATCGCAAGCCCTACTTCTATCGTCTTCAGGTTCCCAAGCCCCACCAGGACCGCTTCGTCCTTGACGATGATGCCCGCGCCCTGCAGGCCGATGAACGCGATAAAGACTCCTATCCCCGCCGCGATGCCTATCTTCAGCGACGTTGGTATGTCGTTTACTATGCTCTCGCGAAGCTTGGTGAGAGTGAGCAGTATGAAGAGAATTCCTTCGATAAAGATGGCCGCAAGCGCCACCTCCCATGATATGCCCATCCCGAGCACAACGCCAAAGGCGAAGAAGGCGTTGAGCCCCATGCCGGGCGCGAGAGCTATCGGGTAGTTGGCCATGAACGCCATCAGGTAGGTCGCCAGCGCGGCGGAGACGCAAGTCGCCGTCATCACCGCCCCGAAGGGCATTCCGGTCGCCTGGAGGATGCCGGGGTTCACGAAAATGATATAAGCCATCGTCATGAACGTTGTTATGCCCGCCATGACCTCCGTCCTGACATCCGTCCCGCACTCCTTGAGCCTGAACTGTTTCTCCAAAAACGACATTCTATTTCCCGCCTTTCAGTTGTGGATTTTATTCGTCTACGAACAGCGGCAGCAGTCCGCCTCTGCCGAGATCGACGTAACCCTGGTCGGTCAGCTTCAACTCCGGTATGACAGATAGCGATAAGAAGCTCATCGCCATGAACGGGTGCTCAAGGTCAGCGCCCAGCTCCGAAGCGGCAAGTTCGACCCGCTCGAAATCATCGATCACCCTGTCGGCGGGAAGCTGGTTCATCAACCCTCCGACCGGCAGGTCCAGGGAGGCGAGGACACTATCTCCCTTCACCGCCGCGACTCCTCCGCCCCGCTCTATCAGGAAGGCGAACGCCGTGCGAAGAGAGGTCGGATCCACCCCGGCCGCAACAAAGTTGTGGGCGTCGTGCGCCACGGAGGAGCATATAGCGCCCTCCCTCAGCCCGAGCCCGCGGACGAAGCCGACCGCAAGCCTGCCCGTACCCTGGTTCTTCTCAAGGACCGCAAGCCAGGCCAGATCACGCGAGGGGTCCGCCACTGCCAGCCCGTCCCGGACGGTCGGCTCGACCACCAGATGATCCGTGACTACCTGTCCCCTCCTGACTCCTACGACCCTCATCTTAGCCCCGCGCGGCACCTTTATCCGGAATGAGTCCTCACACGGAACAGAGACCTTCCCGACATCGACGGAAGGTGGAGCGGCGCGAGGCACCGGCCCCGCCGCGAGCTTACCCTCCTCGGCGACGAGCCTGCCCTTCTTCCAAACTTTTAATACATTGCATTTCTCCAGAGAGTCGACCGCGACGAGATCGGCCAGGCGGCCGGGGGCTATCGCGCCCCTGTCGCGCCAGCCGAAGTACTCGGCCGGAGAGAGGGTTATCATCCGAAGGGCCGCGAGCGGAGGGATTCCAAGGTTTATCGCCAGGCGCATCTTTTCGTCCATGTGGCCAGAGTCCCTGAGGTAGCGGGCGGTGAGGTCGTCGCTGACCATCATGCAGCGGCTCGAACGGGCCGGGTCCTCCTTCACCAGAGGCGCTAGCTCCGCGAGGTTCTTCTCGGTCGCGCCCTCACGGATCATCAGCCACATGCCGCGCCGCAGCTTTTCCCGCCCCTCGTCTATCGTGAAGCTCTCATGGTCCGAATCGCAGCCGGATAGAAGGTAGGCGCAGAGCTCTTTTCCCGAGAGCCCGGGAGCATGTCCGGAGCGAGGGCGCGCGCCCGAGGCGTAGAGCTTGCCCCAGAGGGCGGCGTCTCCATTGATCACGCCGGGGTAGTTCATTACCTCGCCTAAGGAGTCACAGAGGCATCGGTCGAACATCTCCGCTATAGCCCCAGCGCCGAGCGGCTCCAGCGGTGTCTCAAACGACGAGGCTGGAACACAGGAGGGCGCGGTAAACAACATGTCGACCGGGCAGTCGAGGCTCTCGCGCCACATGTACTCGACCCCGGCCATTCCGCACGTGTTGGCTATCTCGTGAGGGTCGGCGGCGACTGCGGCGGTACCTCGTACTGCGGTCAGCTCCGAGAAGCCAGCAGGGGAAAGCATGGTGCTCTCTATATGGCAGTGCCCGTCCAGAAAGCCCGGTGCAAGCACGAGCCCCGACAGATCCAGCTCACTACGCCCTTCGTACCCGCAACCCACTCCGGCGATACGACCTCCGAAGAGCGCTACATCGGCCCGCTCGTACTCCAGGGTGAAGACGTTCGCCACCCGCGCACCACGCAATACAAGATCAGCTGGCTCGTCTCCTCTGGCGACGGCGAGAAAGGAATCGATGTTCACTTTCGCACCCCCCTTTTTGTGGATTAAGTATAGTCTAAAGCCTTTTCAGACGCAAACGGGAGATGTTATCCGCCAGCTATCGGCTGGTATCAGGAGTTGATGAGCGATTTCACCATCGCGGTTGAGAAGAGCTCGTCCCATAGGGGGAGGGCTTCACGAAGGGAGGGGGTCTCGCACTCTTCCAGGACCGGCTTGTTGCGCTTGTCCTTGAAAAGCCTCTCTATGAGCACGTCCGGGCCGGACGCTCCAATTGCGATCTCCGAGCGGTCTTTCAGGGTGAACGACTCGCCAAGGGGCCGCCGTGACGCCCTTGAGAAAGAGGCGACGACGACGCACTCAGGCGGGGCGAAACGGCTGCCCAGACCGCCGGAGGTCTGAATCGTGGCGACCGAGCCATCCTTCATCAGAAGGAGCCCGCCCGCAGGGTAGGGGACGACCATGCGCTCCATCAGAGGGGCGAGGTCGGGGTCGAACTGGCTTCCTGCCCCACTGAATACCACTTCAAGCGCCTCGAACGGAAGCATACCTTTCTTGTACGGACGCGAGCTGGTCATGGCGTCGAAGGCATCGGCAATAGAGACCAACCGAACAAGCATGGGGATGTTCTCACCGGCGAGGTTCCTCCCCTTGGCAAGGCCGTAGCCGCTTCCGTCGATGCGCTCGTGATGAAATGCCACTATCGCCCGGACCATGGGCATGAGGTAGTTGTACGAACGCAGAAGATCAAATCCCTTTCTGGGGTGCATGCGAATCATGTCCCACTCGTCCTCGTCCAGAGGGCCCGGTTTGTCCAGGATCGTCACGGGAACCAGGGTCTTGCCTATATCATGAAGCACCGCGCCCATGCTCAGGTTGAGCCTGGCGGTGTAATCGAGTCTTTTCAGCACCCCGCTCTCCCAGGCCACCCTGCCCAGCACGACCGAGAAGAGGGTGACCGACCACGAGTGCTCGTACGTGTATGAGCTGTAGTTGGACAGAGAACGCAACTCCGCGAAGACGGGGGTCTCTCCAGAGAAGAGAGCGTCCACGAGTATGGCCATCTGCTCCGCAACCTCTGCGAGCAGCGCGGGGGATATGCGCCGGCCGCACGATGTCTGATGCACTATCCTCTGTACATTCCTCCTGACTCTGGCCTTAAGACCTGCGGGCACAGGGGATTTAAGGGCAAAGTCCTTCTCGTCGCTGGTGCGGACTCGAACGGATACTATGCCGTTTCGTATCATGGCGCTCTTGAGGGAGGGCGTCACCGGAGCCCCGCTGAGCACCAGAGGGACGCCGTTTGCGGACATGATATTCTCATCTATCAGCCACGGCGGCTGAATCTCCTCTACGGGTAAAACAACTCTTATTTCACTCACCCCCGGCTATCGCTGGTGCACACGCTTCAAAGAAACAGAGGCTATTCAAAGCGTGCTATTCAGATGCACCAAAGACCTTGTAATCGTAATGCAAAAAGCGCGACAGCGCAAGCGGCCATCAACTATAATGATTATACCCCAATGCATGTAGGCAAACATAACTATATGCGTAAAAAAAGCCTTTTCCGCGCCGGATCCCTTTGCTGCGCTCGCAGGGCATAGTTCTTCGTTTGAAAGCTAACGATCGTTCCTCTCTGTCTATTATCGACAAAAAAAGCCGAAATTCACGTCATCCACAGCCATTGACAGAGGACTCTCCCATTGATTGAATGATTGAATGATTGAATGATTGAATAGAATCAAGAGTGCTGATCTTCTGATACAACGAGATTGCTGCGATTGTTAAAGTCGCGGAGGCAGGAGGTGACGGAGCGAAACTCTTCCATACGGAATGCGGAGGATTCAAGGTCTGTACAGCGGCGGACGTCCGTTCGCCGGATACCCTGAACGGGAGGTGCATTTGTGTGAAGAAATTTGTTGCTCTGCTCGCTCTCTGTATGTTGCTTCTCTTCGCCGGGGTGGCAGCGGCCGACGTGAAGGAGTACAAGGACTTCAAGCTCGCGGCCGTCTTCCAGACGGCAATAGAGGAACCGTGGGACGGCGCGATCCATCAGGCGTGCCTGAGGTTACAGAAGGAAACAGGAGTCACCTATGAGTTCGCGGAGAAGGTCGTTGCAGCGGACTTCGAGCGCGTGCTCCGCGAGTACGCCGAGAGAGGATTCGATCTGATCGTCGGCGACGCCTTTCTCGCTGGCGAGGAACCATCGCGACGCGTGGCGAAGGAGTACCCCGAGGTCGCCTTCGCCTTTGGCTCGGAGTTCACATCCCAGGAGCCGAACTACTCGGTATTCGACAACTGGATCCACGAACCCTCCTACCTGTGCGGGGTGATCGCCGGACGGATGACGAAGAGCAATATGCTCGGCATCGTCGCAGCTCTTCCCATCGCGGAGGTCAACAGACTGGTGCACGCCTTCAAGGATGGCGCGCTCTCGGTGAACCCCGCCGTGAAGGTCAAGGTCGCCTACATAGGAAGCTGGTTCGATCCTCCGAAGGCGAAGGAGGCCGCCCTGGCCCAGATCGAGTCGGGCGTGGACCTGATATTCGCGGAGCGCTTCGGCGTCTTCGAGGCGGCGAAGGAACATAAGATCCTCGCCTTCGGCAACATGCTCGACCAGCATGATCTGGCCCCCGAAGTGGTCGTCACAGGCCCCGTATGGGACATGTACCCGACGGTCCTTCACTCGGTCGATGCGGTCCGCAAGGGCGAGTGGAAGGCCGATAACCTCCGCGAGTGGTCGATGATGGCCAAGGGAGGTGCGTTTCTCGCTCCCTTCCACGAGTTCGAGCAGACACTTCCAGCCGAGGTGATGAAGGAGGTCCACGAGCTTGAGGCGAAGATCCTCGCCGGAGAGTTCACTGTCCCGGTCGTCGAGACCGAACTGAAGACGGACTGATGTTTTTGGGGGAGCGAGGACATGCCTTCGCTCCCCCTTTCGATAAAACACCCTAAGGGGGTATAGTTACCGATGAACCGGCCCGACACGATAAATACCACGGAACGCACTCCCGTCGTAGAAATGCGCTCCATCCGGAAGACCTTTCTCGACGTCGTCGCGAACAGGGACGTGGACTTTACTCTGTACGAAGGTGAGATCTGCGCCCTGCTCGGCGAGAACGGCGCGGGTAAGACGACGCTCATGAACATCCTCTTCGGATACTACGCCGCGGACAGCGGCGAGATCCGCATCGGCGGAGAGAGGATCTCGCTCTCCTCTCCCCGCGACGCTATCGCCCGGCGCGTCGGCATGGTTCATCAGCACTTCACGCTCGTCCCGTCGCAGACCGTGCTTGAAAACACAGTGGTCGGCAGCGACAACGCCTTCTTCCTCGACATGGGGAGCGCCCGCCGGAAGCTGCTCGAACTGCAGAAGCGCTTCGGCCTGCATGTCGACCCCGACGCGCCGGTTTGGACTCTTCCCATCGGCGGCCAGCAGAAGGTGGAGATCCTGAAGGCGCTCTACCGCGACGCCCGCATCCTCATCCTCGACGAACCGACGGCCGTGCTCGCGCCCCTGGAGACGACGGAACTCTTCGGCACTCTGCGCGCGCTGGCGGCGGAGGGGTGTTCGGTCGTATTCATCTCGCACAAGCTCTACGAGGTCATGGAGATAGCCGACAGGGTGCTCGTCCTCTCGAAGGGGAGCGTGGTCGCCGAACGGGCGACTTGCGACACGAACGAGTGCGAACTGGCGAACCTGATGGTGGGGCGGGAGCTCGCCGTGCGGAGGCACACCGGCTCGCAGCGACGCGGAGACCCCGCGCTCGAGATCCGCTCCCTCTCGGTGAAAAACGACAAGGGGCTGGAAGCTGTGAAAGAGCTGTCTCTATCTATCCGTTCCGGAGAGATCCTCGGGATGGCCGGGGTCTCCGGCAACGGGCAGCGTGAGCTAGCCGAAGCCCTCTTCGGCCTCCGCGTCCCAGACGCGGGCGAGGTACTCCTAGCAGGAGATCATCTTCCGCCCGGAAGGCCGAAGACAGCGGTGGACTGTAAGATGGCCCGCATCCCCGAGGACAGGATGACCACGGGGCTGCTGCTCGAGCTCACTGTCGAGGAGAACCTCGTCCTCGAAAACCACGCCTCCTTCCGCTCGCTCGGCATGCTGGACCACGCGGCGATCGGCAGGCACGCGGACAGCCTGATCGACGAGTTCAGCATCAAGACCGACGGGCGTCGGGCCATAGCCCGGACGCTCTCGGGGGGCAACCTGCAGAAGATCATCCTCGCCCGCGAACTTTCGGCATCACCGCGCGCAGTCGTTGCGGCCCAACCGACGCGCGGGCTCGACGTCGGGGCCATAGAGTACGTCCACAAGCGGATACTGGAAGCCCGCGAGAGCGGAGCGGCCATCCTCCTGATCTCGGAGGACCTTGACGAGATCTTCCTGCTCTCCGACCGGATTGCCGTGATGTACGAAGGGCGTATCATGGGCGTCGCGGAGCGGGATGAAGCGAGCAGAGAGAGGGTCGGCCTCTGGATGAGCGGGGTGAACAAACCGTGCGCATGATCGTGTCGAAGCGGGTGCCTCTGCCCGGATGGATACAGCTTCTAGTGCCGGTGGGGGCCGTACTGGCAACGCTGCTTCTCGCGGCGATCCCCATCCTGATCGCGGGAGGAGACCTGTGGCTCTCGTACGTCTCCCTCTTCCGGGGGGCGCTGGGAACGCGGTACAACTTCCTGGAGACCTGCGTGAAGGCGGCGCCGCTGACCTTCACAGGGCTCGCAGTGGCCTTCGCCTTCCGGGCGAAGTTCTGGAACATCGGGGCCGAGGGGCAGCTCCTGGCCGGAGCCATCGCCGCCGCCTGGGTCGGCATCTATGCGCCCCCCCTACCGAAGGCGCTCGTGCTACTCCTCGTCTGCGTCGCCGGTTTTCTTGCAGGAGGCGCGTGGGCGACTATCCCGGCCCTGCTGAAGACAAAGTACAGAGTGGACGACGTGGTCACCACTCTGCTACTGAACTACGTCATGTGGCACCTGATGGGCTACCTGCTCTTCGGCCCTCTGCAGATGCCGGGGTCGAGCTGGCCCCGCTCCCCCGCCGTGGCTGAAATAGCGCGTTTTCCGGTGCTGCTGATCCGCTCGCGCTTCCACCTGGGAATCGTCCTTGCCCTCGTCGCCGCGCTCTTCGTCTGGTTCGTCAACAACAAGACGGTCTTCGGCTACCAGGCGCGCGCAGTCGGGGTGAACCCGAGGGCGGCCGCTTTCGGCGGTATCGACGTGAACTCCGTCATAATGAAGACCGCGCTCCTCTCCGGAGGGCTGGCGGGGCTGGCGGGCACCGGCGAGGTGGTCGCGATCCACTTCCACCTGCTGATGGACATCTCTCCCGGCTTCGGCTACTCAGGAATTGTCATCGCCATGCTGGGAAGGCTGCATCCGGTCGGGACCGTCCTCTCCGCCTTCTTCTTCAGCGTGATTATTGTGGGTGCGCAGTCCATGAGCCGATTGACGGGCGTCCCGACCTATATCGCCGAGGTGATCCAGGGGATGGCGCTCATCGTGATGCTCATCGCCCTGCTGCTGACCGAATACCGCATAAAGGCGGTGAGAGACTGATGATGGAACAGGTAATGACCATCGCATTCATCACGGGGCTTCTGGCGGCCATGATGCGCATGGCGACACCGATAATCTTCGGCACGCTGGGAGAGATCCTCTGCGAGCGCGCCGGGGTGCTCAACCTCGGCATCGAGGGGATCATGCTGATGGGCGCCATGACGGGCTTCCTGACCACGCTGACGACCGGCTCCCTATGGCTCGGCGTGGCTGCGGCGGCGCTCGTCGGAGTGCTGCTCTCCCTCTTAATGGCCTTTCTCGCCGTATACCTGGGGCTCTCACAGCACGTCTCGGGCCTTGGGATTACGCTCTTCTCGACGGGTCTGGCAATGTTCATCTACAGG
>JBAYOX010000003.1:0-26298 GCA_041678025.1 Aminobacteriaceae bacterium | reverse complement strand
GCCGTCATCTCCGAGGTCTTCTCCACGTCGATGTTATAGCGCTGCGACAGCACCGGGTTGACCATCTGAACGATGGCCTCGTAGTCGAGCAGGAGGACGTTGCGCTCGTCACGCTTGATCACGTACAACACATGCTCCCCGAGGAAGGTCCCCGTGAGGGTGGAGTCAAGCTCCTCCGAGTTTATCCGGTAGATCCTCTCCACCGCATCCACGACAAATCCAAGTTTGATCTCGTTGAACTCGGCGATCATGACCTTGCTCGCCTCAAGCGTTGACTTCGGATCGATGCGAAGGTGAACCCTCAGGTCAAGAAGGGGGAGAACCTCTCCCCTGACGGAGGTGATTCCGATTATTGATGGATGTGATTCGGGTATCGTCCGACACCCGGGCCAGCGAAGAATTTCACGCGTCTTGTCAACGTTTATGGCAAACGTCTGATCCCCAAGAAAGAAGACAACCACCTGCCACTCGTTGGTACCCACCTCGGTGATCACTTTTTTTACTTCCTGCATGGGCTCTCCCTCCTCCGGATGAACGACTCTCCTATCTGGCTACTATATCCTATGCGCGCCGCGTCCACAAGACCCGCGGCGCAATTCCATGCGTGTTCACAGGGTCATGACCGAAGAGAGGAGCCACGTATGCCCCAGCGGGTACTTGCCTGCGCGGGCGGAGAATGCCACTGCCGTGCGCCTGGCGGATGCGGCGAGCTCCTTCCGCCCGGTAAGAACCGATAGTCGGACATAGACGTCCGTTATTATTGAGTTACCGGATGGAGTGGCACCGTCGTAGGCCTCCTTCTTTCTCAAGAAAAGCCTGGGATCCTCCCCCGAGGAGGCGAAAAATCCCCCTCTCCTCTCATCCACGAAGTCCTTCTGTGCCGTGTCAAGCAGCTTGAGCGCGGCCTCGGCATAGGAGTTCTTCCCAGTGGCGGCGGCAAGCTCCGTCATGCCCCAGGCGAAGAAGGCGTAGTCGTCCAGAAAACCTTCAATTGCGCTCTTTCCGCCGCGGTACCGGTGCAGAAGCCTGCCGGACTGGTTTCTGAGCCTTTGATCGATGAAGCGGGCCGCCTTCTCGGCAGCGTTCAGCCAATCGGGCCTCTTGAAAACGCTCGAGGCGCGGGCAAGAGCCGCTATCATCAGGCCGTTCCAGTCGGTCAGCACCTTGTCGTCCACAAGGGGCGAAGTTCTTAGCCGACGCTCCGCCAGAAGCCTGGCGCGGCACGACGAGAGAAGGGCTTCCAACTCCTCCGCGGACATGGCAAAGCGCGAGGCAGTCTTACTGCGAGGCTCCGCGATATGAAGCACATTGTCCCCCAGGATACGCCCCGTTCGCTCGTTCTTGGCGTTGCCTCCCTTGCGGACCCCGTAGGCACAGATGAATACCCCCGCCTCCTCCGGGCCGAGGACTGAACGTATCTCATCCTCCGTCCACAGGTAGTACTTCCCCTCCTCCCCCTCGCTCTCGGCCCCTATGGCAGAGAAAAACCCTCCCTCGGGGGAGGTCATCTCTCGCATAACAAAACCGGCCAGGTCATCCGCGAAGGCCTCGAACAGAGGCTTTTCCGCCTCGCTCTCGCACTCCGACAGCACGTAGAGCAGGAGGGCCTGATCGTTCAGCATCTTCTCGAAGTGCGGCAGCAGCCATCTGCGGTCGGTCGAGTAGCGAGCGATACCCCCGGCCAGGTGGTCGTGGATGCCTCCCTCCCATATCCGTTCAATGGTGCGCTCGACCATCGACCAGGCGCTCTTTACCCCGAACTTCCTGAAGTAGCGTATGAGAAAGAGCAGGTATGTGGACATGGGGAACTTCGGTGCCTTCGAGAAGCCTCCCCACTCTCTGTCGAACGAAGCTGACAGTTCGTCGAAGGTCTTTTTGAAAGCGCCGATCCCCGGAAGAGAGCCCTGTCCCGTGGAGTCCTCCTCCGCCAGAAGCGAGTCGCGGACGCTCCTGGCGGAGCTCTCCACCTGCGTCCTCTGAGTCTTGAACAGCCACTTCACCCTCGGGACTATGTCGACCATGCCAGGTATGGCACCGCCACTCCTCTTCGGGAGATACGTAGCGGCGAAGAAGGGCAGTCCCTCCGGGGTCAGAAAGACATTGAGCGGCCAGCCTCCGTTGCCGTTCAGCATCTGGCATACTGCCATGAAAACGCCGTCTATATCCGGCCTCTCCTCCCTGTCGACCTTGACTGGTATGCACGCGTCATTCACCAGATTGGCAACTTCCTCGTCGCAGAACGACTCCCTCTCCATGACACGACACCAGTGGCAGGCCGAGTACCCTATCGACAGGAAGATTGGCTTATCCTCCGTCCTAGCTTTTTCAAATGCCCCCTCCCCCCACGGATGCCATTCTATGGGGTTATCCGCGTGAAGCTGCAGATAGGGGGACTGCTCGCCAGACAGAAGGTTCCGGCCTTTACGCATCAAGTCCGCTCTCCTCGTCGAACACCGACAGCAGCCTCTCCACAGCGTCGAAGACCCTCCAGGCACCCGCACTGTAGAGCGCCTCCGGGGAGAAGAAGCCCGTGGTCAGGCCCACAGCACGTATACCCGCCTCTCCGGCCGCCTTCATATCGTCCATGGTGTCGCCGACGTACAGCGAAGTCTCGGGGATGCCGCCAAGGTCGGCCATTCCCTTCAGCAGCATGTCCGGGGCAGGCTTCCCCCTCTCCACGTCATCCATACCCACAATCGTGGCGAAGTAGCCAGCAAGCCCCACGGCCTCAAGCGGCGCGGCGGGCCTCTGCCGGTTGGACGCGACTCCCAGAGGGATGCGGCGGGCAGAGAGCGACTCCAGAACCGGCCTGGCGCCGGGGTAGGGCACAATCCCGGCGTACTCCCGCTCGGAGAACGATGCCCTGAAATCCTCCAGCCATCGCTCTTCGAATCGACCCCAGATCTTTATCCACGATTCTCGAATAGGGATGCCTATCACGGAGAGCAGATCCTCTCTCGTGACTTTGGGAAGCCCCTCCTTCTCCGCGAGCATGTTCATGGAGTCCGTTATAGCGTAGCTACTGTCGGCAAGGGTCATATCAAAATCAAATATTATGCACGAAAACATAGAATCCGCTCCTTTGCTCGAACCGTCCCACGATATGGTACATCAATATGCAGGAAACACAAAGGCCGTCCCGTTCCTGATCTGCCGAAAGGGGGGACGGCCATTCTCTTTGCCTGTCTGACCTAGGGCGAGCGCGGCTCCCACGCTCTATCCGTCAGTTTTCATCGTATATCGCCGACCTGCAGATGAAGACACCCTTTCCACGATATGTGATGAACTCCACATGTATCTTGTCGTCGGCAAACTTCATCTCCACAGGCACCTGTATCGTGACCTGACCCGATTCATCTGTCAAAGAGACAAGTTCAACCGGGTCCAGGGGTTCACCGCTCACGACGAGAGCGGAAGGCCTCTCCCCTCAGGTGTTCCTGTAGAGGCCCCACTCCAAGCGGAGCGGTCCCTTCGCCGAAGAGAGCTTCTCTAGCGCTTCCGCGTCTATCGTGAGAGTCGGATGCGATGCAAAGACGGGCAGGGCGCTCAGCACAAGAAGCGCGCAGACCAGCAGAAAGCTTGTTATCTTCTTCGACAACTTATTCCCCTCCTGATGTTTTTATTATCGAGCGACGAATTCTCTCTTATCGTATATTTTATCACAGGTCCCCCCTTCGCGTTGTCCCTCGATCCTCCTCCTGTGCTACACTTGTGACGATCCGTGACTACTGCCCTTCAAGGAGGGGTTCACTCTGAAGCTTCACACCTACCGCTCAACGCGAAGCCTGATCGACCCCCTGCGAAAGGAGGTCGGCGCCGGGGACGTCGTGCTTCTGGCTCCGTCCAACAGGGATAGACCGCTGCTTCAGGAGATGCTCTTCCCCGAGGAGACAGTCTGCTTTCCCGAGGTCAAACCCAGGGTCTGGATCTGGGACGACCTCTACCGGGCGGCGGCCGAGGCCGTCGGCGTGAGACCGCGTCTCCAGATCGACCCGCCCGACCACTGGCTCCTCATCCGCCATCTCGTCAACCGCCTCTTGGAGAGGTGCTCCCATCACCTGCCTGCGGGCGTCTCGTCACCCGGCTTTATAGGGCTCGTTGGACAGGCGGTTCGCGAGCTACTGGCGGAGGACGTTCCGCCGGAGATGCTTGCATCCTCCCTTGGATGCGTCGGCTGCCTCCAGGGGCCAGATAGCGTCTGCGAACTCCTCGACGACGAGGGAGGTATCCTGTGCAGGATCTACAGGGACTACATCTCGCTTCTGGGTGACCTTGATCTTGCCGACAGCTCCCAGATTCCGTCGCTTGGGGCAGAGTTGATGAAGGAGAACCCGGGGGCCGGGAGAGAGTGGGCTGGCGGTCTCAGGATACGAGCGGCGGGCTTCCTCAGCTTCGCATCGGGGCAGATGGCCTTCCTTCGCTCCCTGTGCGGCGCGGGAGCCGACCTTGAGCTGTGGACGCCAGAGTGCGGAGAGGGTGACTTCTACACCGCCGCGCAGCAGTTCCCGGAGGCGGCGCTCTCCCGCGGGATAGGGGAGGATCGCCCCCCTGCCTGCGTCTCGATGGCGGCTGGCGACCTGCGTATGTCAACTGACACACTCGCTCGCGAGCTCTTCTTCTGGCCATCGAAAAATAGTCACCTGCACACTCCCTGCGGACATAAATTCCCCGGGTGGGAGAATATCGCCCTGTGTGCGGAGAGAGATGAGCTTCGCTCTATAACCGAGAGCTTCACTCGCTACGGACTCCCCTTCTCACTGCGCGAGGGCACCTCGGTAGCGGACACGGCGCTGTGGAAGAGCGCCAGGCGCACCCTTGACCTGGCATCGGACGGATGGCCTTCCGCCGAGACAGCGGACCTCCTGTCATCTCTCCCGTTCACCCCCTTCGACTTCCCGAGGAGAAAGTTCGGCGAGGCTCTGCCCGTTGGAAGGGAGAGCTGGACCTCTTTTCTGTCCACCTTCCCTCCGGAGGCGGGAGGAGCCGCATTCAAGAGGGCAACGGACTTCGCCAACACCATTCAAAGGGGGGGACGCCCTAAGGAGCTGCTCAACGCCTTCGCTCGGCTGGCACCTTCCCGCGAGGAGTTGAAGCGCCTCGTCGCCAAGTCGGCTGACTACCCGCAGCTCGACGAACAGATCCGCGAGATCGCACTGACCGTCCGGGAGGCCGAGGAGAAGTCGAAATCCCTTCACGACCTCTGCCGCGACCTGAAAGACGCGGGAGCGGCCATACTGTCCGGCGGAGAGGCTGTCGCCTTCCTGGAGCAGTGGGCGGAGACCGCCGCGGTCTGGATGCCCTCGCCTGTGTCACCTTCGATTACCATCTACCCAGGCTCCCCTCCATCCATGGCCCATGCGAAGGTCTGGGTTCTTCCCGGAATGACGGCTAACAGGTGGCCAGGCCAGGTGCGAGAATCCCCCCTTCTGAGCGACGAACGCAAGGAGTCGCTGCAGAAGGGTCTGGAGCTCGGGCGGGGGCATCTTCCGCTCGTGCCGGAGAAACGCAGCCAGAGAGAGGCGCTGTTTCGAAGGCTTACCGCATGCGGGGAGAACCTGTGCATACTGCTACGCCCCATGGCGGATGATTCCGGTCGCCCCCTCCCCCCTTCGCCCTTCCCCGATTCCGCTCAAAAACAACCCGTACCATGGCTGCTCGACTCCTGTAATCCGCTTGAGCGCTCGCTGGGCGATATTCTTCCCCCCGTCGGCGAACCCGTCGCCCTGGGGGTGGAGTGCTTCTGGCGCTCGTTCAGAGGGGACGGGGCGGACAGAGGCAAATTGGATAGCACAAGCCTGTGGACCCCCGAGGCCCCCTCATTCTCTCTGAGCGACCTCGACACGTTCATCTCCTGCCCCTTCAGCTACTACTGCAACCGGATAGCCTCGCTCGAGGGCTCCCCCGAGAGCCCCTACAGGCATGATCTGGCCGGAAGCGCGATCCACCTTCTGTGGCAGATGGCCTGGGAGAGACGCACGAGGACGGGAGCGCCCCTTCCGATGCTCATCGAAGAGCTGTTCGAGAAAGCTCTTGCGCTGAAGTACCCCCGCCTCGTGAATGAGGAGGGACTTGCGCGATACAGAAGCGAACTGTTCAGAAAGGTCCGACGGCTCGCCGAGGCTCAGCAGAGGATGGACGAGGAGGGTCTTGCGGAGAACAGGCGGGAGCAGATGCTCGAACATCGTCTCCCCGAGATTGAGAGAGAGGGAGTTATCTTCAAGGGCAGGTGCGACAGGTTGGACATTCTGAGGGACGGAAGAGCCGCCATATTCGACTACAAGAGCGGGGGCTCGAAAGGTTACACGGACAGCCTGCAGCTCGCGGCCTACTCTGTCGCCCTGGCCGAGGAGGGAGTCGAAACGGCCGCATCCGTCTATCTCTGCCTGAAGGACGGGAAGAGCGCGGGGGCTGTGGCCGAGGATGCCCCTCCTATCTCCATCTCCATCAGGCACAAGTCCGCACATCAGTTGATACAGCAGACGGCCTCGCAGGCGCTGGACGCCGTAGTGAAAGCCTTCTCAACCGGGCTCTTCCCACCGAACTACGAATCTAAGAGCTGCCGGTACTGCCAGTATCACTCTCTGTGCAGAAGGCGCGACTTCCGCGCCGAGCCCGCCGTGGAGGGGGAGAATGAAGATGCCTGACGTGACGCCGCTCTCCCGGCTGAAAGATCACATAGCCTCCAACAGGCTTCTGCTTCACTCACAGGAGGATGCTGTCTTCTCCGAGGCGCCGATAACGCTGGTGGGTGCGGGCGCCGGCACGGGAAAGACCCACACCCTGTCGTGGCGCTTCGTCGCCGCTCTAGTCCACAGGGGCGTCAGGCCACGCGATATACTCGCACTCACCTTTACCGACAAGGCTGCAGGGGAGATGCGAGTGCGCATCGAGAAGCTCTTCGCGGAGCTGATGCCGATAGTGGATCCGGAAGGAGACAGGCTAGCGGAGACAGCAGCGGAGCTTCATGAGGCGCAGATCTCGACCATACACTCCTTCTCTCTGAACATAGTCAGGGAGCATGCCCTCTTTCTTCCGTCGGGGTTCGGCGTGCGCCCCATATCGCCGCCGGAGGAGGAGCTTTTCATCCTCCGAGCGGAGAGGGCGCTTGACTCGATGGATCTCGCATGGTTCTTCCGGCATCTTCCCAAAGACGCGCCACGTGCCTTCTCCGACGACCACTCCGTCGGCAGGCTGGCGGACGCGGTCAGTGAGTACTCCCCCGAAAGCGTCGTCTCGTTCGCCCTCTCGCTTGCTGACCTGCTCGAGAGCCGAGGAATATCCCCCGAGGACCTGCTCTCCAGCGCGGACAACCCAGAGTTCTACGATGACGTCGAGCGCCGCATACGCGCCATCTGCCTGAACGACAGCAGGGAGGCCGCGCGTGTCTGGGCAGATGTGCTGGACTCTCTCCCTGCGAAGCTCAAGGGGACTTCGGCCTTCAACGAGCGAATCGGAGACCTCAGACTGGCCTGGCCGAGCGGTTCCCTACCTCCAACGGATGACGTTGACGCTATCGCGTTCGCAAAACAGCTGTTCAACGGAGTCCTCGGCAATCTCAGCGGCGCGTCCAACTCCGATACGGGGAAGAGGATAAAGGAGATTCTGGGATGCACTCTATCGGAGCACCGCGACGGCTACCCGTCCCTGGTGAAGGGGATGAAGTTCCTGGCCAATCCTCCGTCGAAAGAGGACAGGGACTTGCGCACCCTCCTTCTGCGCGCGGCCGCCATGATCTGGGAGGCGCACAGAAGATACCGCGTAGAGAGGGGGCTGCTCTCATTCGACGACATGATACGACTCGCGGCCAATATATCCTCCTCCGGCGCAGTACGTACAGTCCGCACATTCAAAGAGATCCTCGTCGACGAGTACCAGGACACCAGCCCTCTGCAGGACCGCCTGATCGAGTCCGCTGCAGCCCAGGGTTGCAGGCGTTTCTTCGTCGGGGACCCGAAGCAGTCCATCTACCGCTTTCGCCACGCCGACCCGTCTATCTTCGGCGGCAGGATCGCCCACCCCTCGGACGACTCGCGCTACGTTCCGCTGCAGACCAACTTCCGAACGCGCCCTTCTATCCTGGACGAAGTAAACACGCTGTTCGGACGCATCTGGAGGGACAGAATAGCCGCTTCTCTCCCCTCGCCGTACGAAAAACTGCTCTTCCCCGACGACCCGGAGGCGAGAGAGGCCCGTGAGGCAGAGAGTCTGACGCCTGTGATACCTATAATTCTGGCGCAGATGGAGGACGAGAGGGTAGATGATGCGCGCAAGAGGGTGGCCATAGCCCTCGGCGAGGAGCTGATGCGGCTTCACGGCTCTCCAATATGGGACAAGAGCGAGAGAAGGATGCGACCGGCCTTCTGGCGCGACATCACGATCCTAGTCCCCTCTCGCGCCTCCTTCACCGCGCTCGAGGAGACGCTGCACCCGCTGTTCGATATTCCGGTAGCCTTCGAGAAGGGCAAACGCTACTTCGACAGAGGAGAGACGGGTGACCTGCTGACCGCCATGCGAGCGCTGGCATTCCCGGAGGAGAGGGCGGCGACGCTGGGCTTCCTCGCCTCCCCCTTCTCGGGACTGAGCGTGACGGAGGCCGCGGCACTCCTCGCACCGGAGTCGCCCGGCCTGAACGAAGTCCACCCGGAAGCTGCCGAACGTCTGAGGGAGCTGAGGATGACGGCTCGCTACTCCGGCCTATCGGCGGCTCTCGTCTTGATGATGAAGGATCAGTCCTTCCTCTCATCATGGCCCGTGTGGAGGAGAAAGAGCGCTCTGGCCAACCTCTGGAAGGGCCTCGACCTCGTGCGGGAGTACGAGGAGGTGTTCGGCAACTCCCCCGCCGGCTGCACCGCCTATGTCGAGCGCCAGGCCGGACGGAAGAACGCAGGAGAGGAAAACTCTCCTCTCGGAGAGGACGAGGATGTCGTCCGGGTGCTCACGGTTCACAGCTCCAAGGGGCTGGAGTTCCCGATAACAGTCGTGATGGACCTCAACAACTCCCCCGCTGGAGGGGGGGACAAAAACCGCCTCATACCCTCCGCACCGGTGGGGGTGGGGTTCTCCTCTCTGCCGGAGGCATGGGGCGAAGGCGTAAAGTCCGATACCGCCGGCATCGCCCGCTTTCTGGAGGAGGCAGAGGAGCGGGAGGAGTGGGAGCGCCTCTTCTACGTAGCGGTCACCAGGGCGAGGGATCGTCTCGTCCTCTGCTCCGCCTGCAAGGTCAAGGAGGGGAGGCCTGTCCCGGTGTCAGGTTCATGGCTCTCTATGCTGGACTTCGAAGTCCGGGAGAGCGACGGCGAAGTGCGACGCGTCAGGCCGGGCAGAGCATCCCCGGTCGGAGAGAGTGCCGGGACGCCGGTGGAACGGCCACGCGTCGACAGTCCTTTCGTAGAAAGGATGAGCGCCACATCATACTCACTGTTCCGCTACTGCCCCGCCGCCTGGAGGATGAAGCACCGTCAGGGGATGGAGCTAGTCTGGGAGCTCCCCTCATCGGACGAGCCGGGAGGCGCCGACCTCGGAACACTCGCTCACTGGGTTCTGTCGCGCTGGGACTTCAGCTCCTCCTCTCTCAGGGGGCTGCTGGACGAACGCCACCCCCAACTGCCGCAGGGGCTGCGCGCCGCCTGGAGCGACGAGGGGGGAAGAAGCTCCCTCCGTGGCTGGCTTGAGAGGTTCGCACAGAGCGGCACCGGAGAAAGAATGGCCCTTCTGCACAGGGCCGGGGCGCTGCGCCGCGAGACGCCCTTTCGCGTGACGACGGACGGAGTTCGCCTCGTGGGTGCCGTCGACGTCCTCTGGACCGAGGGTGAAACCGTTTATATCAGAGACTACAAGATCACGGCCGGAGAGGTCGAGGAGGCCTCTTGGAGGGTGCTGTACGCCGAGCAGCTTCTCTTCTACGGCTACGCGGCCTCGCTGGCCTTTCCTGAGCTGAGGCAGGATATCGGCCTTATACTCCTTCGGAACGGACGCGAAGAACCTCTCGTTAAATCCGATAGGCCGTGGGAGGAGATAGGCCGGCAGATACGCGAGGCCGCATCTTTATGCGCCACGGGACCGTATAACCCGGTGGCCGGGCGCTGTCGTTCATGCTTCTACAGGAAGGACTGTCCGTACAGGACGGAATAATTGACCAAAACGGTAGATGCACTTACTATAGCCTCAGCACAGAAGAAGGGAATGATCGGACATGACTCTCGATGCGAACGCAAAGAGCCCTACGGAATGGGACGACCAAGCCGAAGAGACCTTTGACCTCGCCGACGGCGAGATGCGCGCGGCAAAGCTGCTGCTCGAGGCGGATCCGCCTTTGGCAGGCCCTTCCATACCCCACTCGCTGATGGGGGTCGAGTTCCTGTTGATACTGGTGCTCAGGCTGCTCGGCTCGGACCAGGGATTTGACACCGTCGAGGGCTACTTGAAGCTTGTCTCCGAGAACGCCCCGGACCTTCGAAGGTCGCTGGGCCCTCTTACTCCTTTGAAAAAAGCTGAGGAGGCCGGCTCGGCAGACAAGGATCTGCTCAAGACCTCGAAGGCGGCCTACAGGGCGGCGGAGAAAGCCAGGAAGATCCTGTGCGACTTCATCGAGGAGAGATTGTCGGGCATGAGCCCCGAACCTCAGGCCGAGAAGCCAAAGGAAGAGGGGAAGGGGGTCAAGCGACGGCCAGCCCCCCGTTCTAAAGGCTCTTCCAGCTCTTGAACCCCTTTCCGAGCACCTCGGAGGCGACAGATACCGACATGAAGGCCGTCGGGTCGTTGGCCGCGAGGTATTTCTTCAGGGCCACCACCTGGCGCGGATCGAGCAGGGTCATCAGCACCGGACGTATCTGCCCAGAATAGCCCCCTACTCCCTCGAACCTGGTGGTACCACGGTTAAGAGAGAGGTTGATGAACTCGCTGACCCTCTCGGGGATGTTCGTTATTATGAAGACCTGCTTCCTTAGGTCAAACGACCTGATCGAGTTGTCCACCACGATTCCATACACGTACAGGGCCACCGCCCCGTAGATGGCCGACTCGAGTCCGACCACGAAGAAGGAGAGGCTTAGAAGGCCCATGTTTATGTATATGCTGAACTGACCCATCTCTATGCCATAACGCCGCCGCAGGGCCAGCCCCGGTATATCCAGCCCGCCGGTCGAGCCCCCCACACGGAAGATAAGCCCCGCGCCAAGCCCCCTGATCACCCCCGAGAGCACCGCCGCCATGAACCTGTCCCCTATCACGGGAACCGGGAAGTACTCGAAGCCCTTCAGCAGAGCGGAGAAGAGCAGAACCGCCCACATCGTCCAGACGACGAAGCGCGGAGAGAGCTCCTTCCAGGCCCAGATCATCAGCAGCGAGTTTATCGTCAGGATAACCCACGCCGGAGAGACGCCGAACACGTAATTCGACAGCACCGCGATGCCCGATACTCCCAGATCCGGGAAGCGGTTCGGCAGTATGAACAGAGTCACCGCAATCGCTTGAACCGTTACTCCTGTGGATATCGCGACAAAAGCCTTCCATTCGCGGCGTATCTCTCTCAACACTCTCGACGCAGCGCCGCGCACTTTTGAACCAAAACTACCTACTCCCATAGACAACACTCCAGTCTTTTCATGTCCTACAGCTGCCACCGATGGCTTCCTCCTCCGGCGGCGAGGCTCGGTCACACACACATTTAACCCCGTAACGTGCGGCTTTCTGGTATAATAACAGGTCGAGAGTAGCACGAAACGGAGTGAAAATCATGTTCATCCCCCTTGAAGGAGAGGGCCTTGTCTCCATAAATCAAACTGTCGCGCTTGTTCGCCACGAGAACCGGACGACCATCTATCTGCGCGACGGTTCTACCTTAAAATCAGGGTTCAAACCCGAGACACTTACAAAAAGATACATCTCTTTTCAAAAAGAGGCAAGAGCAAACGCGCTTGAGGCCAACCGGCTACGAAACGGAGGAAACATCTGATGACAATGAGCTCCCTGGCTCTTCAGTACACCGCCAAGGACATCCAGGTTCTGGAAGGACTGCAGGCGGTTCGCAAACGACCTGGAATGTATATCGGCGACACATCCGTCCGCGGCCTTCACCATCTGGTCTACGAGGTGGTGGACAACTCGGTGGACGAGGCCATTGGCGGCTTCTGCTCAAAGATAAACGTCACCATACACGAGGACGAGAGCCTATCCGTGGAGGACGACGGTCGCGGCATCCCAACGGATCCTCACCCATCAAACGGACGCCCCGCCTCCGAGGTGGTTCTAACGACGCTTCACGCGGGCGGCAAGTTCGACGCCGCAGTCTACAAGGTCAGCGGCGGTCTGCATGGCGTCGGCGTATCCGTGGTCAACGCCCTCTCCGACTGGCTGGAGATCACCATCTGCCGAAACGGAGAGAGCAGAGCGCAGCGCTTCGAGAGAGGCATTCCCGTGTCGGACCTGTCCGAGGGCGTAACGACCGACTGCTCCGGGACCAGGATTCACTTCATGCCCGACCCGACCGTCTTCGAGGAGGTCAGATTCTCATTCGACATCCTCGGGGCGCGCTTCCGCGAGATGGCCTTCCTGAACCCGGGACTCTCAATAACGCTCGAAGACCTTCGCGAGGAGGGGCGAACCAAGGAGTACTGCTACGAGGGGGGGATGAAGTCCTTCATCGAGTACCTTAACCGGGGAAAGACCCCTCTTTTCCCCGATCCCATCGTCATATCAGGCGAGAGAGAGGGAGTCAGCGCCGATATAGGCATTCAGTACAACGACGGCTACCAGGAGAGGGTCTTCGGGTTCGCCAACCTGATTCACACCGTCGAGGGAGGAACCCACGTCTCCGGCTTCCGCACGGCTCTGACCCGCGCCGTCAACGAAGCGGCAAGAAGAGCCAAGCTCCTCAGGGAGAAGGACGACAACCTGTCCGGCGATGACCTCAAGGAGGGCCTCACGTCCGTTATCTCACTGAAGCTGAGTAACCCCCAGTTCGAGGGGCAGACCAAGACAAAGCTCGGCAACAGCGACGTCAAGGGCATAGTTGACTCGATCCTTTACGAGGAGCTGACCGCATGGTTCGACGACCACCCGCAGATCATCAAGACCGTGGTCGAGAAGGCCATCAAGGCGAGGCAGGCGCGCGAGGCGGCAAAACGTGCGCGCGAGCTTGTCCGCAAGTCGGCGATGACCGGCCTGACCCTGCCGGGGAAGCTAGCGGACTGTTCTGATAGAAATCCGGAGAACACCGAGGTCTACATCGTGGAGGGCAACAGCGCCGGAGGCAGCGCCAAGCAGGGGCGCGACAGGAGCTTCCAGGCCATACTTCCGCTTCGCGGCAAAATACTCAACGTAGAAAAGGCCCGCCTCGACAAGATCCTCTCCAACGCCGAGATCCGGACGATGATCCAGACCCTCGGAGCGGGAGTGGGCGACGACTTCGACACGTCAAAGCTTCGCTATCACAAGATAATAATCATGACCGACGCCGACGTCGACGGAGCGCACATCGGCACTCTGTTGCTGACCTTCTTCTACCGCTACATGCCCGCGCTCATCGAGGATGGGTATCTGTATATGGCCCAGCCTCCTCTGTACAGGGTGCAGAGGGGCAAGACTGTCGCCTACTGCTACAACGAGAAGGAGCTTAGGGAGTTCATCCAGGACGCCGGGGAGTCCGCCAAGGTCACGGTGCAGCGCTACAAGGGCCTTGGAGAGATGAACCCGGAGCAGCTCTGGGAGACAACGATGGACCCCAGGAACCGAGTCCTGAAGAGGGTCGAGGTGGATGACGCCGTCGAGGCCGACGAGTATTTCAGCATCCTGATGGGCGACAAGGTCGAACCACGCAGAGAGTTCATCACAGCCCACGCCCGCGAGGTAAAAAACCTGGACATCTAAACCGAAAAAACTCTTTTTTAAGTTACCAGTTAAACGGTGCCGACCGTTCGCACTTTGCCGCTCGGGTATCTCGGGTTACTGTTCGTAGCGTCCGTCCGGAGGATGAGAACCGGGCGGCTTTTGGCCTGCTCTGCTCCTCTGGACGGAGACTATTCTTCGTCAAGAACCTCGCTCTGCGCTGCGGAAGCGAATGCAACATCACCTTCGTCCGCGGCTTCGCTGAAGGCATCGTACAGCAGACGCCGCCTCTCCTCTTCGATCATTTTCCTGGCCCCCTCGACGAGTAAAGAAGTTGATACTTACTTACCTCCGGTATTCGCACGGTGACGGTCTTCTTCATACTATTCATTCCGCTGGATGCGTTTCTGCTATACCGGACTCAGACTCGGAACAAGTCGATTATACGCGCCGGCTATCTTCGAAGATCATCCAAAAATTCGGAAGCTGGTTTGACGCCGGTCACCAGCAGCCAATCACGGCAGCGTTTATATCCGCCCTCAGAGTTGTCTACAGCGCCCCGTAAGGGACCGTTAGGCACTGGTGTAGTCTCCGCCGGTTCCTGTAATTCATGAAGCAGATACAGCCGCTTGTACGATATCCGCAATAGCTGTTTTCCATTCTGGTGCATGCCTGTGGCTTGTAGCTAGGCATTGATCCAAAAGATCATTTACAACTTGTGGCGCAACACGCCGCTTTGAAAAGATTGCCTTGAAGAATGCACTGAATTGAGCCAATGTAAGAGGAACGATTGATAACATCCTTCGTTCATCATCGCGAGTATACCAAGAACCTATTCTAAATGTTTCGGCTGTATTTGAATCAATTCGATTTGCAATGAATAAGCCATATACGGGCTTGAAGGGTTTCATATGTTGCATCATAACATCGGCAACATGACGCCTTACAGGCTCTCCCTCCATCGCCTCTTGACGGGAGCTTTCAGATAACGTGACCTCAATGACAAGAACATAGTCTTCAAACTCTGCTATCAGATCAGGCCCATTGCCCGGCGCAGTGCTTACTGGCAAAAAGTCCTGATCAATTTTGAATCTGCGCACCTCGTACGGCTTATTCGCAAGAGTATTGATAGCAAGGAAAGCCCTCCACAGACTCCACTCCAGATAAGCGGGTGCCTCCGTTTTTGGCACCCGTATTTCAACTTCGTCACTAAAGCGATGGCGGTCACGCCGCGCAGCAATTAAATCCATATATGCAGCAATCTCTTGCCATAGCTCTGCTTGTTGCCCTGCATATATTTCTTCTTTCTTTTCAGCGATCAGCTCTTCTATGTCATAGCGCACCTGATTTATATGCACCGGAGTGTCGAGAGGTTTCCCAACCATCGAATAGGCAATACCGTATTGCTGAATCTGCTGCAATAAATCTTGCAGCACTTGATAAGCAACAGTAACATTATCGGTAGGTAATCGAGTACCATTACAAAGAGAGCGGTACCACTCCAATAAGTGTTTATTCGATAGTAACTCTTTTGTAAACTCCAGTGCCAAGACGTGCTTTTCCGAAACAAGCGAGATCCCCTTTCCCTTTGATTGCACCATTCCAGTAGCTTTAAGATAACGCATATTCATATCGGCATAGTCAATAAATGTGTGGGGATTACAGCCAATTGCAGTAGCGCCGCTTTGATAAACCTCCCGATCAAATATGCGTTTGTGTTCTGCCGTATTTCTTCTATTTCTAAGGTCCAAGAGGTTATTTACAGTTTGAGCTACACCATCAGTTGGATTTGTTGTTTGCACGATGCGAGCCATTTCAATAAAATTCACAGCCGGTTCTTCTCCGCGATGTTCCAGCTCCAGTAATATTGCTAACGTCCATCGCAAAGGAGAAAAGGTACGCCCATCATCGGCAGGTGATAAAGGGGTCGCCATTGCTCTTAAATAGCATTCCTGCATAGCCGCCACAGTTTCAGCTCGCACCAAATTCCAACCAGCAGGCGTGATCATATCAAGTTGGCCAAGGTCTTGTTGAGCGAAGCCCCATGACTTTTCTACTTTCGGATAAATAAACCCAAGTTTCCCCATTGCAGCGCGCCATTTTCGCCCAACACTATTTGTTGCATCCTCACCAAGCGCTACAATCCCACATGCTCCAAGTAGATTCCGAAAAGCAATATCTCCATCGACTCCTCGAATATTACCCTGAATCGTAGATGTAGATAATGCAGTCAAACCGTCCTTAATGCGCATGGCGCTTCTTACAGATGTATTTCCAAGCTGCCAAAAGCCCATATCGCCCCTCCTCAATACCCTACAAAAAGGTATTCCTGCACTTTATTTCGATTGGTCGTTGCATTGTTTTGATTACCAAAGGAATATTTATAATCTACAGGGATTACTTCTACGTGCTCTTTGTGTTTTGCCATAATTGCAAGCATCTCGTCCTGTGTGGGTAAACTATTGGACGAATAAGAAACTATTAGAATACTATCTGTAAATTTCCTAAAAAGAAGATCAAAAGCATCCGCCGCTCCCTTTTTTGTCGAAAATGGTGTTGGGTATGACTTGAACTTCTTGGTTTGTGTATGTCGTTGAATCTCAACGCCTTGCCAGTCACGCGCCAATCCCTCGACAAAATGGTATCTTCGAACATATTCATTATCGGATAATGGCGAATAATACGGTGGGTCTATATAAACGAGATCAGGCCGTTCAGCACGAAATTGCATTGCATCTCCGTGTCTTGTGCGATTTACACGCCCATTATCAAACACAGCGCGATTTACTGCATCAACAGCTTCTAAAAATTGTTGCTCCAGAGGTTTTTGCAAGTCTTTCCTTCCGTCGTTATAGCGCTCGCCCGTATATGTAAAAATGCCACGAGGGCGCTTTTTGGTACACGCTCGAATTAAAGCGGTCATGGCTATTGCGCGTTTATAAGGATCGCGAATAGCAGCAATATTTGTTCTTAAAATATCAATCAAGTCATTTTCCGTATCTGTATAATAAAGACCTTTGAATGTGGTTGCAACAAAATGATCAGATTCTCTAATCTGCAATAGCAGGCCTTCGGCTTCTTGCCGCTGTAAGACGACAGAATTATTTTCGATCATTGCTTTCGCAAATGTTGCCGACATGGCCATATAGTCATTACTGATTACTGTTTTCCCCTGCGCCTTAAACATATAGCCTACGATTCCAGAACCCGCAAATAGATCAACTACTGTCTCAAACATAAATTGAGACGCGATTGACCATATTGGCAACAGAAGTTTACTTTTAGAACCCATAAAACGGGTAGGCGGATACGCGGAAACTTGTTGCGAGAGAGGTACCGGAGCCAATTTTATCAACATCCGCTTTTTAGGCGGAATAGTAACGATAACGTCCTCACCTTTTCGATTATCTCCGCTACAAGAAATATATCTTTTAGTTTGGATGACATCAATATTAAAAGGACTATACAGCTCATGCACCAAGGGATGATTGGAATTTGTCAAAACCACATGGCAACCCATTTCATGAAGACTCATAATTTGTTTTGCGAGTTCAACATGATCTTCTTCGTAAAACTGCTCTTTAGTGTATCGTTTAAAATCCGAATACGCGGATATTGGTAAATATGGTGGATCTAAGAAAACGAAATCATCAGGTTGAGCATAATGCCCCAAAACAAGCATATAATCGTCACACAAAATCTCTGCTTTTCGCAAAATAGATGATGCAGCATGAAGCATTTCCATATCGCATATTTTGGGATTCTTATATTTACCGTAGGGCACATTGAATTGTCCTTTTTTGTTGACGCGAAACAAACCATTAAAACAAGTCTTGTTCAAGAAAATGGTGCGAGCAGCAGCTTCCGAAGCTTTAAGTGATAACCAATCTTGCCCACGAACAGCATAGAATATATCCTTGGTGTTCTCGTATTGCTGTAAATAGTTAATTACATCCTCAACGTTGTCCGCCACTTGCCGATACACATTAATTAGTTCTGGATTGCTATCGGCAATAATACTTTTTTCAGGCTGTAGAGCAAAGAATATTGCCCCACCTCCTAAAAAGGGTTCAATATATTTTCCATAAGAAGAAGGAATTTTAGGGAGAATATCATTCAGCATTTGTGTTTTCCCGCCAGCCCATTTGAGAATAGGCCTTGCTTGGATACGATCAAGTTTTTTTACTACTTGGCCCGCCATAGCAATACCCCCTCTCTATAATGAAACGGTTTTGTTCTCAAGTTCCATAATATCGCTAATCACTATTGTCCAAAATAAGATTCTGGCAAATCAAAAGCCCCTTGCTTTGAAATATCATTGGTTTGCCAACACAAAAAGATCTCAAAACAAGAGAAGGGGGCAAACCAAATGATAAAGGTAGCGAGTCTGTTCAGTCAAATTTTTTCGACCATAAACACCGCAGTGAACTTTAACAACCTTATGGCCAATCCATTTGATGAGAGTTATCTTAGACAGCAGTTAGTAAACCCAAAAACTATCTGTCAATATAATCCATTTTCTCTGAATACGCAACGTTCCAGCTTACCGCACGTGAAACTGCAGAAATATCGACGCCGAAGGGCGTTGAACACGTGGTACAATCTGCCCAAAGTGAGGTGTCGGTTGATGACAGAGGCGGAGATGACTCAAATCACCCTGGACCACTGGCGGAGGGAGTATCCGAAGGAGTTCAAGAAACTGTCGTGGGACAAGGCGTTGAGACAGGCGAGAGCGTGCGCGAGTCTGACGCAGATGGAAATGAGAACGCTGAAGTTGACACACCCCGGCATGACGGACTACGAGGCGTGGACGGAGTCAAGACACCTGTTCTGCATGAAGCCGCCACAGACGCACGACGATGAGACGATGTACGACCTCGAGATGGACGAGGACGAGGAGACGGAGCATTAGAAATCGCCGGGGAGGATCGGGCGGAGTGAAAAGTAACACCCCACGGTGATGACGGGGATGTGTACGATTCCTCGGTCAAACGGATGCCGAGTACATGGCGGCCGTGGAAGGCAGAGGGACGGGGATGCAAAGAATAGTCAAAGTATCGCAGCAAAAAAAAGAAGATAGGCTTGAAAGCTTCTAGCCTCAATCGCAGAACGACAACCCTGAAAGCGCCTATCAACTGGACGGTAATGGGTGTGGATTTGAATACAGTTCGAGAATTGCTTGGCCATGCAGATATGAAAATAACTTTCCGCTACGCCCCCCTCGCACCGGCGGTCAAGAAAACGGCCGTTGAACTGCTGAAGCACAAAACACGAAGGCCAGCTTAAGGAGCTGACAAGATGAATTCGATTCAGTTATTTGAAGATAAAAGAATCCGCACTGCGTGGGACGAGGAAAAGCAGGAATGGTTTTTTTCCATTGTCGATGTCATAGCGGTATTAACCCAAAGCATCGACCCTGCCGCATATTGGCGTAAGCTGAAAGAACGGCTGAAAAAAGAAGGCAACCAAACCGTGACAAATTGTCACGGTTTGAAAATGACTGCACCTGACGGGAAAAAACGCCTGACCGACGTGGCCGACACCGAGCAACTCTTGCGCCTCATTCAATCTATCCCTGACCTTCCCCGGATTTGACGGACGTAGTGAAAACCGTTGTGAGCATAAAACACATGCCTGTGGATTTAGGATAACCACCCGTCGTTGCAACGGTTTATAATTTATGCTATCCTTCCTTAGCTTACGTATTATGTTATAATTTCCATCACCAAATAGAAAGTAGCTCGCTTGTCTCAGGGGTACTTGAGACTAGTTGAGGAGGCGAAGATGATCGACACGAAGATCGGTATCTCCGGCGGGCGTTTTTTCGCCTTCAGGCTGACTCCGGGGGAGGACCTTCTCGGAGCGCTACGGCGGATCGTCGCCACAAACGGCATACGGGCGGGTTACGTCGCCGGGGTGGTCGGCAGCTTGTCGCGGGCGTGCCTGCGCTTCGCGGGCCGCCACGACGGGACAGAGCTCGACGGTTGTTTCGAGGTGGTCTCCCTTGTCGGAACGGTGAACATCGGGGGTGAACACCTGCATATGACGATCTCGAACCACATGGGCGCGACGACGGGAGGGCACGTGTTGGAAGGGTGCGTCGTCCGTACGACTGTGGAGATCGTGCTGGGAGAGCTCTACGAGTTGGAATTTCGACGCGAATACTGCCCCCTGTCGACATACGAGGAACTTGCGGTCGCACCGCGAAAAAACATAAAGGAGAATGAACGATGAAGAATAGGACTCTGGTACTGGTTGCTCTTTGCATCGCGCTGAATATGGGATTGGGGCAGATCGCATCTACGCTGAAGCTGCCGATCTTCATGGATTCGATCGGAACTGTGCTCTCGGCCATTCTGATGGGGCCCTGGATCGGTATGTTAACAGGGCTTTGCACCAATTTGATATGGGGATTGCTAACCGGCCCCGTCGCTGCCGCGTTCGCCCCGGTGGCGATGGTCATCGGCTTCGTAGCTGGGATGCTGGCGCGTAAAGGGATGTTTCGCTCGCCGTTGTTTGTCATCATCTCGGGTGTTATCGTAACGGTCTTTGTGACGTTGGTCGCCACACCCATCCGCACCTACCTCTTCGCCGGAGTAACCGGTTCGGGCGCCGACTTCCTCGTCGCCTACCTGAACGCCGTCGGACGGAACCTGTTGCAGTCGGTGGCGATCACGGTCATCTGGACGAACCTCGTGGACAAGATCGTGGCGTGCTTCGTCGCCTGGTTGTTGGTAAAACAGCTCCCTGAGCGCATCAAGTCGTTTTTCCCCGGAGCTTCGGACGTAGCCTAAAAAGCGTGAAACGTTCGCAAGCGCTTTCGAGGCCATCGGTCTCCTTTGTTTTGTGGGGTCTCTGGGCCGGAAGCTCTATGCTGCTTCCGGCCTTTCCATTCGTCGCGGTCATGGCAACCATTTCAACAGTAGCTCTCTGTGTCCTGCCGAGGTCGCGGAGCAGCGTCAAGGGTGTCGTGCTTTTCATAGCGCCTTTGGGCTTTGGTTTTTGGCTGATCCACGGCGGTGTCTTCGCCTCCCTTATCGGCGGCGTTGTTCAACAAAACCGCGGACTGTGGGCATTAGGGCTCTGGCTCCGCATACTATCGGTGGTCGCTTCAAGTCGCATCCTGCTAAGCTCCTTCCCGCCTCCGCTGATGATCCGCTGGTTTTTGGCCAGCAAGCTTCCCACGAGTTTTGCTTTTCTGTTGGCAAGCCCCCTACTGCTCGTCGAGCAGATCAAGGCCCGAATCGCACAGATTCAGGAGGCGCAGCTCGCGCGCGGCGTTCCGGTACACGGCACGTTCCGCGAACGTGCTTCCTCGCTGACGGCGCTCCTTTTTCCGCTGGTGTTGGGGCTGTTGAACGACCTCCCCGCTAGGAGCACCGCGCTCGATATGAAGGCATTCGGGTTGTCTCGACGGCGCTCAAGCCTCTTCGGAGAAGGAATGGAAGCGCACGGATTATCTGCCAGTGGCGATGCGCAGTCCGAAGCAGCGAAAAATGCTGAAAAGGCGGAAAGCTACGACCTCTCCTCTTCGCCCGATTTCGTGTCAGTCCACGAATATGGTCTTCATCCGGAAAAGGCAGGTTCTCCCGGCATACCTCCCCTCCTAGCGCTCGATGGCACCGGCTTTTCAGCGCCCGGAACGGACGCCCTGCTTGTCTCTATCCCTGAACTAAGGCTCTTACCTGGGGAATGGATGCTGCTCGAAGGTGGAAACGGTTCCGGAAAGTCGACGATGGCGATGATTCTATGCGGTGGAGTCCCCGAGCACAGGAGCGGCAAACTTTCGGGCGGCATTGAGCTTTTCGCTAGGCCGGTTACCTCGCGGACATGCCTCGAATGGTCGCAGGAAGTGCAACTTGTCCAGCAGAACCCTCAGCTCTCTTTCTCAGGGTGCGCCTTCACTGTATGTGAGGAGATAGCCTTCGGGCCGGAGAATCTTGCACTTCCGCTCAAGGAAATCCGCCTTCGTGTGGACGAAGCTCTGGAACTTTTAGATATTGTTCATTTGAAAGAAAACGACATTGCAACCCTCTCCGGAGGGGAGGCACAGAAGGTGGCGCTTGCCTCCGCAGCGGCCATGCACCCCGGCCTGCTGCTGCTGGACGAGGCGTTCGGCAGAATCGCCTCCCCCGATGTTCCTGTTTTGCTGGAGCGTCTGCGGGCGTGGTCGAAGAGCACAGGGGCGGCGGTATTGCTCCTCGAACGGCGCAGACAGGTATTCGAAGGCTTCTGCGATCACGTCGGATATCTCCATGACGGCATCGTATCGTTAGAGGCGGGAGAGAAGAGCGCCTCGGGACGTTCACTACCGGAGGCCATCGCATCGGTTTTTCGTGGCGGCAGAAGCACCGTCAGATTCCCGGCGGCACTCGCTTTGAAAGAAGAAAGCACTCTACCGTGCGAAGACAGCCCTGCTCTGCTCCGTATTCAAAACGTCGACTTCCGCTGGAAGGAAGAGAGCAAACCACTACTCCGCTCGCTGAACGCCGCCCTTGAGGCGGGCGAGCGTGCCGCTCTGATAGGACCAAACGGCGCGGGCAAGTCCACGTTGATGCGCCTCTGTGCCGGACTGTTGACTCCCGAACGTGGCGACGTACTGCTTGGGGGGACTTCCCTATCCGAGATGCACCCGAAGGAGCGCGCGGCGCGGATAGGTTTTCTTTTTCAGGACGCGGAACGGCAGATATTCCACCCGACGGTGGCCGAAGAGGTGCTCTTCTCGCTTAGGGATGAAGCGCTCTCGCCCGATGAACGGATGGAGCGACTGGAGACGGCGCTACGCGCGACGGGGCTTCGGGGAAAGGAGAAGAAGCATCCGATGGATTTGAACGCGGCGGAACGTCGCATGGTCGCAGTAGCTTCGATCGCGGTACGAGGAGCGGAACTGCTGTTGCTCGACGAGCCGAGTCGCGACTTCGATCCGCAGTGGCAGGAATTGTTCGAGGAGTGGCTTTACAAGCAGCGTGCCGCAGTTCTCGCCATCAGTCATGATCCCGGCTTCGTAGAACGTCTCTTCCCGCAGGTCTGGGAGCTGAACGAGGGGGAGCTAGCACGACACTGTAATCAGTCGTTGTCGAGGTCATGCTCCATCTCTATGATCATGTAGCCAAACCAGCGGGATAAGCTGTAATAGCCTCCACGACAGATGTGAATGGGGCTTCGTGAAGGGGTCACGAAGCCCCATTATAGGGAAAACGAGGGCTTGATTATGAAACCGCCCGAGGTTCTCTTTGCGAGGACAAGCGGGACTGACAGAACGTACTATTCATGTATCCCGCTTCCCCGCTATCCCTTTGCTCGCCTTTACTACTCTTCAAATATCTCCGGGTTGACGTTGAGAATCATGCACGCCACATCCCATACGCTCAAATCCTTCCGCCAGTCGTAGAAATTGTTCATCGCCTGCGCGAAACTGTTCTCGTCCCAGTCGTCCGTATCGACTCCAATATCGCTGAAGATTTTGATCAGCTCTTCACCCAGCTCGACGCGCTCGGAGTCCGTAGTTGTACCGTACCAGTGCATCTCTATCGCGGCTTTGAACTCCTCTATTCTCTCCTCATGAACCGCCATGGCTTTCGCCGCTCTCGCCGTGTCGAGATCGATCTCCTCGAAGACCCCCTGGTTCTCCACCTGCACCATGAACCATTCAAAGGCAAGGCCGATATCCGGCTCCTCTATCTGCTCGACCTTGATGGATGACGTCCAGCGGTTTCGATAGCCGAGGTCTTCTTCGCTCTCCTCGAACGTAGCGGACTCGCCGTCGAAGCGTGAGTGTTCGTAGAGCGTGACCCTGTACCCCGGACATACGGCCACGGAGCACACGCTGTCGTTGGGCATGTCGAACCCTTTGAACAGGTCGTACTCTCCTGGCTCGGCGATCTGCCACGCGATGCCGCGAAACTCTGGCAGGGAGTAGAGGACGGCCACGAAATCCACTGTTTTCTCTTCTTCCTCTTCGTCCTCGTCGTCGAACACATCGCCTCTGCCCTCTTCGCGATCGAGTATTTCCATGTTCTCCAACCATTCTTTCATCTCATCCGCGTCGTAGTCGTCCATGTGGTCGGCGGCAAGCGAAATATGAACGCGGAAGATCCACTCGTCGGTGAATATGAAAATGTCCTGGTTGCCTCTCATGTCCTCGTCTTCGCCGGTCGTGTACTGAGCAGTTGCGACGGGGTAGGGATAAATCTCCTCCAGCTCCTCGACGGATTCCGTGACGTCGATGTCATCCGGGTCCATTTCAATGAACTCGCGGAGGCTTTGCAGCATGACGACCAGACTGCCGGTATCACTCGGGGTCATGGTTTCGCCGTCTCTGTCCTCGGAGTATATTCTGTCGATTGATATTTTCAGTATGCCGCCGTCGAAATTCCGCTCGAAGTACGCCTCTCCCTCACCGCCCGACTGGACGTTGAACGACGTGGAGCTCGCCTCCGGAAGACCGGGGATCTCGATCCACAACCCCTTCACCCTTCCGTCGTCGGCTTGGACAGGTGCTGCGAACAGCGCGAACGCCAGTGCGAAAACAAAAAACGCAACGATAATCTTTCTCATGAATGTTCCTCCATTCTCTTGATAGATCCATCCTTGAGGACGATACACCGGTTTCACTGTTTTTGGAATCACCCGTTCGGGTGGTATTCACAGGGTCGAAGGAGCAAGGGGTTCATAAGAGGAAAAACGATTTACATTTTCTCTGTCCCGTCACACCCGTGATAGCCCCACTTGACTTTGGGCAAAAGAGAGCTTAGACTTTTTAACAACCGATGACAAAGAATACTCGTTCTTCCTAATCGGTTTGTAATTTTCACACCATTATATTTGGGGAGGTGTAGTTTTGAGACACAGAAAACCATGTTTTGCGTTGTTTCTTTCAGCCGTACTAGTCGGCGTATTTCTGTTTGGTGCCGCGTCCGGGGCTTCGGCCGCGGATGTGATCAACTGGAAGTTCCAGTGCCACCACACACCTGGCGCTCTGTCGACTACCTACGTAATACCACCGTTCATCGAGACCGTCAAGGAGAAGTCCGGCGGCAGGCTGAACATATCGCTGCACTATGCGGGCGAGCTGGTTGACTATCTTGAGGTCTTCCCTGCGATGCAGGCCAATATGATCCAGATATCGAATACCAGCACCCTCTTCTGGAGGGGCAGTATAAACATGGGATGGCTGCAGGCAGGAAACCTGCCTCCCTTCGTCTGCCGCAGCCTGGACGACTTTGAGGAGCTGTACTATCGCAGGGGCCTTGACGATCTGATAGCCAAGGAGATGGAAGAGAAGGACATCCACTACTTCAGCAGCCACAGCGTAGGGAACACCTACTTCTGGAGCAAGAAGCCGATCAACGGCGTAGAAGACCTCAAGGGCTTCAAGGTTCGCTTCTTCGGATCCATGTCCGACACGATGGAGCACTTCGGTGCCTCCCCTGTCATGCTCCCCCACCCCGAGACCTACATGGCGATCGCCATGGGAACTCTGGACGGAAGCGGCACAGCATGGTGGCTCTACCGCGACCTGAAGCTGTACGAGGTCTGTCCCTACTTCATCGGGCCGGCATGGCAGGTGCCGCAGGGCATGGAGTTGTGGGCGTCGAAGAAGGCGTGGGACGCCCTTCCCGACGACCTGAAAGAGATAGTCACCGAGGCTGCAAAGCAGTTCGATGCCGATTACGCCAGGGTCTGCGAGGAGCAGGAGCATCTGATGTTCGAGCAGTTCGAAGAGTGGGGAACGACCTACATAGAGTGGGGCAAGGAGGATATAGACAGGATAGTTAACGAGTTCTCCCTCCCCTATCTGGACAAGATCGACCAGGATATCGGAGCGAAGGATCCGCGGGTCGCCGAGGGCGTCAAGATAGTGAAGCAGTTTATGAAGGACCGTGGCTACATAGAATAGACAGACAGGCACAGGCCCCGTCCCCCTTCCCTGAGGGAGTGGGGGACGGGGCTTTGGTTTCTGCATAAGAACTGAAGGAGGTGAGGCGGTTTGGACTTTATAATCAGGTTCATAAACTTTATTGACACGCTTAACGACCGGGTGGGCAAGATCTGCGCCTTTCTAGTCTACCCCATGATGCTCGTGCTGGTGTACGAGGTGGTCATGAGGTACGGGTTCAACAGACCTACTATATGGGCCCACGAGACCTCCTGCATGCTCTACGGTGCCCACTTCGTACTGGGGGGCGCGTACGCGCTGCGCTGGGGGGCCTTCGTCAACGTCGAAGCGATATACATCAAATTCTCTGCGCGCACAAGAGCTGTGCTCGATCTCTTCACATGGACCCTCTTTTACGCCTTCGTCGGGACGCTGCTGTGGTTCAGCGCGCCGTGGGCATGGGATAGCCTGCGCGTGATGGAGTACGCTAGCAGCACCTGGGGCCCCTATGTGTGGCAGATCAAGCTCACCATCCCTCTGGCCGCCTTTCTAGTCCTTCTTCAGGGCATTACCAGGACGATCAAAGATCTTTATCT
>JBAYOX010000002.1:0-26751 GCA_041678025.1 Aminobacteriaceae bacterium | reverse complement strand
TGTTCCGGGTGGAGGGCTTGCCGCTGACTGTGCGCTTCCCTTTCTCATTGGAGAAGAGCCTTGCCTCCTTCTCCTTATCCAACTAAGCAAGACTGAGGGGATGGATATGACGTCAACTACCACCTCAGAGGGGTGGAGCGGAAAATTCAGGGTTCTGCGCGCTACTTTGCCGCTACATCTTCCTGACGAATCGGGGCCTCTGCCGGACATAGTGCTTCTCTCCGGAAGCGAGAGCCGTCGCCTGCTGCGCAGCCTTCGCGCCACTGCCGCCACGGCGCTGCTGCCCGTCTTCCTGGAGGAGCCGACGGACGGTCCCTCGAATGAGATAGCCGACGGCAACGGTCTCTCACCAGGCCGCATGGAGGAGATCGCCGAGGATATTCATATCAGGCTGAAGGACTTGGACATTGAGGCCGTGAGGGACAGCCTCGACCTGCGAATGCTGGCCTATCTTCACTCGCGTCCGTGGAAACGCCTCCTACCGGTCATCTCTCCTCTCTCCCCCGGCGTCTACACATGGCCGCTGGCGGATGCTCTCTCCGGCGGACTTCTTGAACCTGATGCGTGGATTGACAGTCTGCTGGAACGAGCTCTTATACAGGAGGGGGATCTGATCGAAAGGGTGCGCTTTTGCCCGAGGTGCGACGGTGGCCATCTTAACTACGTCGATATCTGTCCTTTCTGCCGTAGCATGAATATAGTGCAGGTCCCCTTCATACACTGTTTCACCTGCGGAAGAGTCGGCCCGCAGGACGTGTTTTTCAAGGCGGGAGAGCTTCAGTGCCCCTTCTGCGGCACGAAGCTCAGACATATCGGATCGGATTACGATCGACCGATGGAGAACTATCTGTGCAACGACTGCTCGAAGTCCTTCGCCGAACCGGAGGTGTCAGCCCGCTGTCTGCTGTGCGGCAACTGGAGTGTCACGGATGAGCTTGTGCCGAAGAACTTCCGCATGTACTCGCTTTCGGACAAGGGGATTCTGGCGGCCCGGACAGGGACTATCGAGGACGTTTATTCCATCCTGGACACGCTTAACTATATGAAGCCCCAGCCGTTCATGCACATACTCGACTGGATGCTGAAGCTGGCTTCCCGCCCGCCGGTGGAGCCGTTCTGCGTAATGCTACTCTCGTTCCCGGGCTTCGATCGCTTCATAGAGCAAAAGGGAGGAAGGGTCGCGATGGAGGTACTTGGGACAATCACCAGGCGCCTGCGCGATATGATTCGCTCCACCGACGTCAGCACGCGCACGGAGCAGGGAGACCTGTTATTGTTGCTGCCGAAGACTCCCCTTGAGGGAGGACGAGTGCTCTCCGCGAGGATAATGGCGCTCTCGGACCTGGCCGTGCAGCCTGATGGAACAAGGATAGAGCTTGATCTGAAGATGACAAGCATCCCGGAGGACTTAAACAAGGAGGAAGAGGCGCGCTTCCTGATCGCCCGCCTAAGGGGAGAGTCATCCTTTTGAGCGACTGGCTACTGCTTTTCATTCACGGCATGAGGGCGTTTCTAGACGATCCGCTGGTCTCCGAGGTGTGGATTATCGTCTTCAAATTCGTCCCCATGATAGTATTCTTCGAGCTACCCTACTACGTCCTGATCTTCTCAGGCATCCTGAGGTACGTCATGCGCAGGAGGGAGGAAATACCTTTCACGCCCAACTTCTTCCCCCGCGTCTCCTGCATCGTAACCTGCTACTCGGAGGGCAGGGACATCCAGCTAACCATACGCAGCCTGGCTCACCAGCTTTACCAGGGGCACATTCAGATCATCGCCGTTCTGGACGGCGCCGCAGTCAACAAGAGCACCTACCGCGCCGCCTACGAGATGGTGCATGAAGTCGCCTCGCTTCCGGAGAGGGAGCTTACGATCATCCCGAAGTGGCAGAGAGGGGGCAGGGTATCATCGCTGAACGCGGGGAAAAACGTCGCAGATGGTGATGTGATAATGTCGCTTGACGGTGATTCCTCCTTCGACAACAACATGGTCGCCAACTCCGTACGACACTTCGCTGACGATAGGGTAGTGGCCCTCTCCGGCGGCCTTCGGGTACGCAACTGGAGGGATTCCCCGGTGGCCGCCCTTCAGGGGCTCGAGTACCTGGTCTCGATAATAGGGGCCAGGACCGGACTGAGCGAGTTCAACACGGTCAATAATATCTCCGGCGCATTTGGAATCTTCCGAAGGTCGTTCCTGGAGCTGCTCTACGGCTGGGACAGCGGCACCGCGGAGGACCTTGATATAACAATGCGCTTGAAGAACTACTTCGGCAGACACAAGGAGTTGCGCATCATCTTTGACCCTGAGGTGATGGGGCACACAGACGCACCCGACACCCTGCTCGGCTACTTCAAGCAGCGATTACGCTGGGATGGTGACCTGTTCTACATGTACTTCCGAAAGCACTGGCTGGCCTTCACCCCCAGGCTCATCGGGTGGCCGAACTTCCTAGTCACGGTACTCAGCGGCCTCTTCTTCCAGATCGTCACACCGGTGCTACTGCTGTTCTACACATATTTCCTGCTTATTACCGCACCTTTGTGGGCTGTGATGGTCGTCATGATGCTGGTTTACTGTTTTTACCTTGTAATTGGAGTCATCTTCTACCTTCTGACGCTCCTCTTTCTGTCAGGGAGGCCTGAGGAGGACAAGTGGTTTTTGTTTCTTCTTCCGCTGATGCCGATCTTCACGCTAGTGTCGCGCATCTGGTCGGCATTCGCAGTCCTTTGGGAGATCGTAGGCAAGGCGCACCTTGACTCCGCCATGGCCCCTCATTGGGTGCTTCGCAAGGGAAAGTTCTAGTGCGAAGCTTATTTCGTCATTGACATTATCTCTTTGTACTGATATAAAGTGAACATCTTTTTTCAGGGAGCGGGTAATCTTGGCGCGTAAACTCATCTTCACCTCCACAGTCGGCAGTTCGTCCTCCTCCAACTCTTCGGGCTGGTCCCGAAGGGCTGGTCCTCCTGTGCCGGCAGGGGAGGCGTCGCAGCCGTAGCAGTTTCGCACCCCAGGAGTTGAAGCATTCGGGTTTCGCGGGGAATACAGGCCGGAGGGATTATCGCCCTTCCGGCCTTTTTTATTTCCAAAGGAGGGGTTGCTCATGCACACGCATCTGTTTACTCCGGGGCCGGTCGAAGTCTCCCACGAGGTTCGCTCAGCCGGGGCCGTGCCCCTTGTCGGGCACAGGAGCGAGGCGTACTACTCGCTGCTCGGTGAGGTTGTCTCGCTGCTCAAGGGGCTGATGCACGCCTCTCAGCCGGTTATCACACTGCCGTCCTCCGGCACGGGGGCGCTGGAGGCTCTTGCCGTCAACCTGCTCGACCCGGGGGATGTCGTCGTCTCAATCTCCTGCGGTGCATTCGGCGAGCGCTTTCGAGAGATTGCGGCCAGGAGGGGGGCGGACGTCATTCCCGTGGACATACCTCGGGGACGGGCCGCTACTCCTGACGACGTGCGCAGATCGCTCGATGAGAATCCGTGCGCTGCTGCCATACTTCTCACTCATAACGAGACGTCTACCGGGGTGCTGACCGATATTCGCGCCTGCACGACGGCTCTGCCCGAGGGCGGCCCGCTGGTCCTGGTCGACGCCGTCAGCTCTCTCGGTGCCGTCCCATGCTACCCGGAGGAGTGGAGAGTCGACGGCCTGGCCTCCTGCTCGCAGAAGGGGCTCATGGCCCCTCCGGGCATCGGCGTCATCGCCCTCTCGGAGAGAGGCTGGAGGCGCGCTGACTCTCGCCCGTCGCCGTCATACTACTTCGACCTGCCGATGCACAGGCGTTTTCTGGAGAAGCCCCGGCCGCAGAACCCGTACACGCCGCCTGTAAGCCTGCTCTTCAGCCTTGCGGAGGCCCTGCGCTGTCTGGAGAAGGATGGTTTTGAGAGGCGCTTCGCCGCAGTCGAACGAACGGCCTGCACCTTCGAGGCGGCGTGCGAGGCGATGGGGATGCCCCTCTTCGTCAAAGATCAGGGAATGCGCTCTCCCGCAGTCACTGCGATCGCAGTGCCCGGCGGACGGGCCGGCGAGATGAAGCGTGCTCTGGCCGAGCTTGGGGTGGATGCGGCCGAGGGGCAGGGAAAAGAGCCTGTGCTTCGTGTTGCTCACTACACGCCCGGAGGCTGGCCGAAGCTGTGCCTCATCGCGGGAAGCCTCTACGCGGCGGGCAGGGCGTGCGGAATGGAGCTTGCGCCGGACTACATCGAGGCGGCGTGGAACTGTTGGAGGAAAGGGGAGTGCGCTGAATGAAGGTGCTTGTGACTGATACGATCTCCGAAGAGGGGTTGGCGCTGCTGCGCGGAGAGAGCGGGCTCAATGTGGAGGTTCGGCTGGATCTGACCCGCGAGGAGCTGCTCAAGGCCGTCGCCGACGCGGATGGGATGCTGACGCGAAGCGGCACTCCGCTGGACCGGGAGGTGCTGGGAGCGGCAGTCAAGCTGAAGGCCGTCGCCCGCGCCGGGGTGGGGGTGGACAATATCGACCTCGGCGCCGCAAGCCGTCGCGGGGTGGTGGTGATCAACGCGCCAACGGGGAACACCCTCGCCGCCACGGAGCACACGATGGCGATGATGCTGTCGCTGGTACGAAAGGTGCCGCAGGCGTGGAGCTCCGTCGCTGCGGGCGAGTGGAAGCGAAGCCGATTCATGGGTATGCAGCTCTCCGGGAAACGCCTGCTGATCGTGGGATTGGGGCGCATAGGAACCCAGGTAGCGCTCCGCTGCCGGGCCTTCGGCATGGAGATCATGGCCTTCGACCCGTACGTCTCGAAGGAGAAGGCCGAGCGCGCAGGCGTGTGTCTGGTCGACGACCTGAAGGGAGGCATGGCGCTCGCCGACGTGATAACTCTGCACGTGCCTCTGACGCAGGAGTCGCGGGGGATGCTCGACGACGAGGCATTACGCGCATGCAGGCGCGGTGCCTACCTTGTTAACTGCGCGCGCGGGGGGCTGGTGGACGAGGATGCGTGCGCCGAGGCCGTTCGTTCGGGGGTGCTGGCCGGGGCGGCGTTCGACGTCTTCGATGGAGAGCCTGTCCGGGGCGATCATCCGCTCATGGCCCCCGATATACGCTCCAAGCTCGTACTGACGCCGCACATCGGTGCGAACACCGCCGAGGCTCAGTCCGCCGTCGCGGTTATCGCCGCATCGAACCTCGCTGCGGCACTGCTGGGCAGGCCGTACGAGCATGCTGTCAACCTTCCCTTCAGCGGACGTCTTCTCTCCGGCGGCAGCCGCGCCTACCTGTCACTGGCCCGAAAGATGGGGTACCTGGCGGCAAGCCTTCTTCGCGAGCCTGTGCACGAGATAAAGGTCACCCTGCGCGGACCCCTGTTCAACTGCGCTGACGAGCCGGTCTGCTTCGAGGTCCCCTATCGTTACTCCCCCTTCACAGTAGCGGGGCTGAAGGGGATGCTCGAGTTCTCGCACGGCCCGGAGGTGAACTACATGTCCGCTCCACTTCTCGCGGAGGACAAGGGCATCGCGGTGCAGGAGACACGGGCCGACGGCGGAACATACAGCAACCTGCTCGAGCTATCCATCCATCACGGGGGTGCGGGTCGCGAGGCGGTTGCCCTCTCTGGAACGGTTACGGAGGAGGGGAGGCAACGAATCGTCAAGCTCAACGGCTACCCGATAGAGTTCGTCCCCGATGGGGTTGTGCTGCTGTTCAGCAACCACGACCGACCGGGAGTAATCGGCAAGGTGGGCGCCCTGCTCGGCGAGGCCGGGACAAACATCGCGAATTTCGCCCTCGGACGCAAGAACGGCAGCGGACTGGCGGTAGGCGCGCTTCAGATAGACAACGACGTCTCAAGCGGCGTAGTGGACACATTCAAGGCCGACGCGGACCTGCTGTGGGCCGTCAAGGTAGACTTCGCGGAGGCAGTGCATTGAAGCGCTTATTCCTCGTCAGGCACGGAGAGACCGATTGGAACAGGGAGGGGCGCTTTCAGGGGAGGATGGACGTCCCGCTGAACGACGTCGGCCTGAGACAGGCGGAGGCGGCGACCTGCGCTCTTAAGGGTATCCCGTTCGACCGCATACTCTCAAGCGGCCTCTCGCGCGCTCTGCAGACTGCCCGGCCGCTGGCGCGCACTATCCCCGGAGTTGAGATAGAAATCGACGATGACCTGTCCGAGATAGCCCACGGACTGTGGGAGGGGCGCACCGCCGGGGAGGTGGAGGCGGTCTTTCCCGGCGCGCTGGTTCAGTGGCATACGAACCCCCAGACGGTCGTCATGCCGCAGGGAGAGAGCCTTGAGGACGTCGGAGATCGCGCCTGGCCCGCCCTGATGCGCATCGCAAGAGGAGAGGGGGAGACGGTTGCCATCTTTTCACACGACGCGGTGCTAAAAGTCCTGCTGATGAAGGTGCTCGACTGTCCGCTATCGAGCTTCTGGCGCTTCCAGCTCGCCAACGGCAGCATCACCCTGCTGGAGCTGTGCGACAGAGGGTGGCGCATACCCCTGATGGGCGAGGCCGGACATCTGGGAAGCGTATTCGGTGGGAGGGCGGAGCAGAAGGGGCTATGAGGGGATATCCGGGTATCTCGCCATATCAAGTCAAATTTAGTGTGTAAATCTGCCCCGGGTCAGCCTTCATTGTCGGACGGCAAAGTTTGCATGAGGGCAAAGAAATGCTTGGGATCGCCGGTGCTAAAAAACTCATACCAAGATTCCAGCGTGTTTGATTGAAAGACATCTAAATGATCGATAATCTGTCTCGCCCACAACAAAGCTCCAGTGCAACTTGCAGTAATAAGTTTGTTATCAGATACGGATGGCTTGTCGACATAAAAACTTTGCCCTTTGTAACCAGGGGAAAACATTTCAAGAAACCCTGGCGCATTACTGGTATGCGGACGCTTGTCCAATAGCCCGAAGTTTGCGAGCGCAACGGTGGCCCCACAGATTGCACACACCACGCCCCCTGCGGAGAGAAGCTCGCCCGCCTTTTCGATGATAGCGCCATGTTTCGGGTCGTGCCACGTATTTGCGCCCGGTAATAGCAGCACACTTGTTTCATTCACGGCAATGTCATCAATGACGCAGTCGGGTAAGATTGTCAGCCCGCCCATTGTCTTGATCGGCTCTTTAGAATAACCAACCGTTTTGAGTGACACGCACTGTGCGTCCTTTTTGAAAAAGCGTCCGGAGTTCAATTCCGAGGTGACATGCCCCAGTTCCCAGTCGGCTAAAGTATCAAGAACGTAAACATAGGCTGTAAACATATTTTTCTCCATTTTGATTGTTTTTTGATTCGTTTTTTCTGTCGAGTGTCCTAGAGAAAGGCTTATTCTCGCATCACGCTTGCATTTCGATCAAGTGGAGCTGTTGCGGGTTGTCCCGCTTCGCCTGGGAGTGGTTCGCGTAGGTTGCCCAGTCTGGGGAGTATTCCTCGGACTGGTTTCCCCACACGTCCCATCCGGGGCGAGGACCGCGCGCGAAGAGTTCCAAGTACGGCCCTTTGCTGCACGATTCGATCAGCCGGTACTGCTCGTCCGGTTTTCTGCTGTGCTCTCTCTTCCGCGCCGTGATGATGTTCTCCTGAGAACGCCCCGGCTGTAGGGTCCGGGCGTTCTTTCCTTTTACTCCGAAGAGGATCATCTCCGTCACGTTACGGAAATAAAAACCAACTCCGCGGCGGTCGGGGCCTCCGTCCTTCCGCGTTTTGTACCATATCAGATTCGTCTTGTATTCGAAGCCCCATGCAGCAAGCACCGTCAGCCCATAGGGAAGCAGCGCGTTGGGAATCCATAAATAGAGATGCGCGGTTTCGGCGGTGATTTTTTGCACCGGGAGGTCGCAAATCTCGTCGAGAGGCATCGTCGGATAGCGGTTGAGCCGTTTATGTTCAGGCGCCATCTTTCCAGTGCGGTTCGAGAACTGCCAAGGAGGGTCCGCCAGGATTGTCCTGTATGTCTTTCCCTGTAAATGCTCAAGGAGATCGTCAACTTGATTAAACATGTTCGTCCTCCTCGTAGAGTTGTTTGGTAATGCCGAACACCAGGATGGGACATCCGCCGCCGCTTCCACCTTCGATTCTTGGAAGCAGTTTGCTCATATGGGTGGTCGATGCGCCGTAGGAAGAGCCTCGCCCGAGGTCGTTGAAAATATCCTGAAGCTCGTCGCATCTCGTGATGATGACGCCCACGCTGATCGCCCTCAGGTCGAAGAGTAGTCTAAAATTGTTCAAATCTCGGTCGTAGAAGGGGTCTTTGTTGTTCCATTCGATCTCCAGAGCAACTTTGTTTTTGAAACAGTCGACTTTATGCGTGGGCGACGACATCGACAAATTATCCACGACGACTTTGGTCTGGAACTCCTTTTCAACCCAGCTACGTCTATATAGGAAACTGTCGATGTAATTGGATATCTTCGATTTTCGTCCACCCGGATCTGTAACCCACGACTTTTTCAAACGAAAAGAAGCCAAAACGTCCAGGATGTCCTTCCACTCCTCCGGGAAATCCATTGAAAGGATGGCGACGGCGTGTTTCCACTCGTGAATTTCGTAATTATCTCTGATGTTGAGCGGTATCGACTCTATCGGCATGTTTTCACCTCTTCTGTATCGTATCATATTTTAACGAATGTGTGACTGCCAGTCGTCAGTGAAAACACTTTCGTTGCCCCCTTAGCCCCTAGCGCCACAAGGTTATACAACAGGCGTCACAGTGTGTATAATTATCAGGTAGTCGGTCAAATACAGAATATATGTCTGGAGGGTGTTGTACTTGTTCATGATCTCCGCGGGCGCTGCGCTTGCCGTCTTCTTTCTATCGGGCCTTTTCCTGTCCAGGGGCGCCTCCTCCTCGGCCGACTTCGCGGTGGCGGGAAGGAGGGCGAGTGCGGGCGGCGTATCGGGGATCATACTCGGGTCGCTCATCGGCGGCGCCTCCACTGTGGGGACCGCTCAGATGGCCTATCAGTGGGGTATCTCCGCCATCTGGTTCTCTCTCGGCTGCGCTTCGGCCTGCCTGGTGCTTGGCGTGTGGTTCGCCAAACCTCTGCGCTCGGCCAAGCTCGTGACCCTGCCGCAGTTCCTCGAGGCACACTTCGGAGGGCGGACGGCGCTGCTGGTCGCTCTCTCCACCGCCTCGGGCTCGTTCCTGTCGCTCGTGGCCCAGTACCTGTCGGGAGTGGCGTTGATGCGCTCTATCTTCCCGATCTCCAACACAGCCGCGGCAATCGCCATCGGCGCGCTGGTCCTCGCGTTCGTCCTCGGCGGCGGCATCGGCAGCCTCAGCAGGCTCGGCGCGGCGAAGATGGTCTTCCTGTACTCGGTAATGCTGCTCTGCGTCGGGGCCGCCTTTCTCGACGGGTGGACTCCCTCGGCGATAGTCTCCTCCCTGCCGTCGTTCCCCTTCTTCCACCCCTTCGCAAGGGGAGCGTGGGCCGACCTCGGCTCGTTCGCCTCGCTGCTGACGGGGATAATCTGCGGACAGATCTACATCCAGGCGATCTACTCCGCCTCATCCGACGAGACCGCCAGAAAAGGCTGCCTCATCTCCGCCGTTCTCACCGCACCAATGGGCGCGCTCGGCGTCTGGATAGGACTGGCACTGAGGGCGTCGGGCGTCGAGATCGAGCCGTCGCAGGCTCTGCCCTTCTTTATCCGCACGTCGTTCCATCCGCTGATCGGTGGTCTGCTGTGGTCGGGCATAATGATAACAGTCCTGGGGACTGCTGTGGGGGGAGTGATCGGGGTGTCGACGAACCTGGTCCAGGACGTCCTGCTGAAGACTAAGTTCGCCGCAGGATTCAGCGATGCGAAGACGCTTATGGCGGGCCGTCTGTCCACCTTGGCCGTGGTCTTCTTCGGCAGCGCCGTGGCATGCGCCTCGCACGGAGCGCTCATCCTTCAATGGTCGTACATCGGGATGGGGCTGAGGGCGGCGGGGATACTGTGTCTGCTGTTCGCAGCGGTATTCAGGCCGGGAAAGCTCTCGCACGGATGGGCCTTCGCCGCCGGAGCGGGCGGCCTTGTCGGCTCGGCGCTGGGGGCGCTGCTGTGGAAGGGGCTGGACCCGCTCTTCCCGGGCCTTGCACTGTCCGGACTGATTGTTCTCGCGGGGCTCGTGTTCAGCCGCAGCGAGTCCGGCACCAGTCTGAGAAGGGCTGAAGGGGGCGGTTAGCCCCCTCCTCGTTGGAGATTTTTAGCGGCTCCTCCTCCCATCCGTCTCCCAGCTCCGCGTAGTTGGGCTTTTCGTACAGGATCGTGTCGTGACGCAGCTCCGTGTAGGAGCCCAGCTGAGCCTCAAGCTGTTTGGCGGCGAAGAGGGGGCTCTGCATGTAGAGCGGGTACCCCTCGCTGTATTCGTAGGTTAGCGTCCAGAGCAGGTTCATCCATGCGGTGCCTATCGAGCTGAACCAGGCTGACTCCGGCTCCATGTCCAGATCCTCGCGCAGAGCCGGCATGTATAATGGCGACGAAGAAAGGGGGACAACAGGATGCCGCTCTTCGGCCTCGAACGCAAAACAATGGAGGAGACCTTCCCGCGCATCGTGATTGCCGGAACGGGCAGCGGCTCCGGCAAGACGGTCTTCACCGCCGGGCTGCTGGATCTGCTGCGCACCAGGGGGTTGACCGTGCAGCCGTTCAAGGCGGGGCAGGATTTTATCGACCCGGCCTACCACACAATGGCCGCGCGGCGTCCCTGTCGCAACCTCGACACCATGATGCTCTCGGGCGACGGGGTCCGCGAGCTGTTCGCGCGAGCCGCGACAGGGGCGGACCTGTCCGTGGTAGAAGGGGTTATGGGGCTTTACGACGGCGCAGGCACGCTGAATGGTCGGGGAAGCACCGCCGACCTGGCCAAGGAGCTGGACGCGCCAGTGATATTGCTGGTGAACGGACGCGGCATGGGGCGGAGCGCGGCGGCGGTCGTGTTCGGCTTCGCGGAGTTCGACCCCGGCCTGCGACTCTACGGCGTGATGCTGAACGGCCTCGGCTCGGAGAGCCACTACCGCCTGTTGAAACGCGCCATAGAGGAGGAGGTCGGCATCGATGTTCTCGGCTGGCTTCCGCAGGACGCGGGAATAGTCGTGCCGGAGCGCCGCATGGGTCTCGCCATGCCCGGCGAGTCCAAGGGCGGCGGGTTGATAACCGCTTCGGCGAGGCTGATCGCGAAGCACGTGGACGTATCGGCGCTGCTGAAGGTCGCGCGAGAGTCGCCCCCGCTGCCGTCCTTCCGAGCCTCCATCTTTGCCGATCCCGCACAGGGGGTCCGCGCCAGAATCGCCATTGCCATGGACGAGGCATTCGGCTTCTACGACCGCTACAATCTGGACGTAATGGAGCATCTGGGGGTGGAGCTTGTCTCCTTCAGCCCCTTGCGCGACAGCTCGCTTCCTCCTGGAGTCGGCGGGGTATACATCGGAGGCGGCATGCCCGACGAGTACGCCCCCAGACTGGCGGACAACGCCGCGCTGCGGGCGGAGCTGAGGGCGGCGGCGGATGCCGGGATGCCGATGCTGGCAGAGGGCGCTGGTCTGGTCTATCTAGCGGAGCGGTTTGTCGACGGCGCAGGGTCCGTCCACGGGATGGCCGGCGTATTCCCCGGCACGGTGCGGCTGGAGGAGAGCCGCCAGGCGCTGGGCTACTGGGAGGGCAGGCTCGAACGTGCGGCCCTGCCAGGCACGAAGGGCGCCGTGATGCGAGGCCGCATGTTCCACTACTTCTCCTACGACAGTGGCGGACACGACGACCTGTTCTCCATGCGCCTGGAGAAGGGCGACCGCACCCTACGCGACGGACTGGCCAGGAAGAACGCTTTCGCGAGCTTCCTGACCAGCCACTTCGCCGCGAACCCGGCATTTGCGGAGCGATTCGTCCAGCGCGCGGAGAGGTACAAGAGGATAAAGTGACGAGCCGCCGCGCGCAGCGACTCGGAAACGTCCGGTAGAACCGGCGCATGTTCCGGAGAACAGCGGCATTCATCCGGACGCCCGGCAGTAGACCGAATCGGGCGTGCCTCCTCCTACCTCGCCTCCACTCCGAACTCGTCCCCCGGTGCGCCGTTTACTTTCCTGAGAGAACACTGGAAACGGGCCCGGGGCGCTCATCCAGGTCCTCTCCCTGTATTTTGTTCACTGCCTTGACGAGAATATTCCTATTCCCTTCGGATAGATTCAGCAGGTCGCCGTCCTCGAAGAAAACCAGGGCCCTGAGGCTTTCGCTCGGTTGAAATGTCGGGGCGAACATGGATCTGGCTACGACCAGCCCGCGGGCGAGATCTGCTCCCGCCTCCAAAATAGCGGCTATATCCCTGTAATCCTTGGATTCGGCCCTCTGCAGGATTACCTTCAGCTTGGTGGCCAGAAGGTCGATCATAGACGCGACGCAAAGAACGCCATCATGCGTGACGGAAGGCTCTCCGAACCTTCCAAAACTAATTTCGCCGAAAAAAGAGAGCATTACGCTCTGATTCGAACTCTCGGTTGGCGGAACCATCACCGTCAGCGAGTCCTTGGTCTGCCTAATAACTTCGGTCCCTTTCAAAAACGGCATCCGATCATAAAGGGCATCCTGCGACAACCGGGCCTCGGTGAAAAAATCGAAGTCCACCGACTCCCGATGACCGAGTCGGAGAGCTATTGCAGTGCCCCCGTATAAAACGTAACCAAGGGAAAGGGTCGGTGCAAGAAGCGGCCAGAGTCTCTTCTGCGCCGGCGGCAAGATGTCGGTTTTGGGGACAAGTAAACCGTAGTTCATCGTGTGTCGAATCTCCTTGTCGGCAGGGGTGGAATGTCGCTTGCGTCCTTTGCTAGTCCTAGAACGTAATGCCAGTAGTGCCAGGACCTTCCTCTGAACCACCCCGCCTCTGCGTTGATCAGTATTCCACGCAGGATGTCCTCGCCAAACAGGTCCCTGATAAGGAACATGTCCTGCCAGACTCCAATGTCCATTACCTGCGCCAGCACTCGCTCCGGCGTCTGGACGGCCTCGGCGGGAGGCTTCCACCAGATGTACTTGCCTGCCAGTCTCTCCAGTTCAAAGTTCGCTATGTCGTCTATCTTATCCATGGCGCTTCCCTTTCCGGACCGATCCAATGCTTTCTTGGCCGTTGCTACCCGGCCTTGTACTCGGAAAAAACCGCGGTATTGTCATCCCGAGCGAAGGCGAGGGATTTAAAAAAGTCCGACTGCCTAACCCCTGGAACTCTCTACTTCTCTATGCCCTTTCGGGCCTGGACTCCGGCCGTGAAGTAGTGACGAATCTCCCTCATCTCGGTGATCAGGTCCGCCCGCTCCATCACCGACTCGGTAGCGCCTCTCCCCGTGAGCACCAGCTCCACCGATTCCGGACGCGCGTCTATCAGGCCAAGCACCTCATCCTCGGCCAGAACGCCGATCATGACAGCGACGTTTATCTCGTCCGCGACCACGAGGTCGTACTCCCCGGAGGCGAGCGCCGAATGCAGAAAGTCGAGCCCCTGGCGCGCCTGCTCCCTGTCGCTCTCCGTGACCGGCGACCCGATACGCCTGTGCCCGCAGAAGTTGCGGACGGTCACCCATCTGTCCAGAAGCTTCAGCGACTCGTGCTCGCTGTAGTCAGGCTCCTTCAAAAACTGTAGGAACAGCACCCTCATGCCCGCCCCCGCCGCGCGCAGAACAAGACCGAGCGCCGCGGTGGTCTTTCCCTTGCCGTTGCCCGTGTATATCTGAACATAGCCGGTTTTCTTCATGATATCGGCCCCCTTCCTCTTCTGTATTATAAGCCCTGAAAGGCCTGAGGGGGCGCTCCTGTGATACAATGCACACATGCCGTAGGGTATCATGCGGCAAGACATAAAACTAAGGAGGAGTGAAAATGATGCAGTGGGTGTTACGCCGTCCCTTCGCGCGAGCCGCTCTGTGTGCGGCCTTTTTGGCGGTGTTCACGGGTGCCTCTACTGTCTCCTGCGCCGCCCCGGCCAAGGTCAGGCTGCTGGAGGCGGAGCTGAGCGACTTTTCCAACGTCCCAGCCCCGGTGAAGGTGAACGTCAAGCCGGCCTTCAAGGACGCGCCCTTCCCTCTGGAGAAGGCTACCAACCTAAAAGAGGTGGAGGAAGTCGTCGGCAAGCTGACCAAAGCGCAGAGAGAGGCGCTTGAGAAGAACCGCTTCATCCTGCTCCCCAGGGCGACCTACAACCCCTTCCCCGGCAGCGGATTAAACGACGAGATGCTCACCAACTTCAGCGGAATAGGCGGCGTCTCCGACCCCGCCTACCGTGAGCCGTGGAATACCCGCCTCGTCGGGCCGGACGTCTTTCTTCACGCGCTCCACAAATTCTTCTCCAAGCGCCTTGAGGGGATAGAGGGAACAGAGCTGCTGGAGACGGTGCAATCCATGCTTGGAGAGCTCTACGAAAGCGTGACGGAACTCCGCGCCGATGCCTCGAAGCAGAACAAACCCGTCTGGGAGCGGCTTCAGGCGCAGATCCTCGTCCCGTTCATACTGGCGCATAACTGCTATCTGGACATAGAGGATTACTGGCTTCCGCCCGAGGAAGAGCCGGAGGACGACACGCTTGAGAACGCCCTCGCCCTGATGAAAAAGCACATCGCCGGTCTGTCGAAGAACAGCGCCCAAGCGGTGGCCGAGGAGCTGAGGCGCGTGTACGCGGCCGATACGGCCGAGTCGGGCCTGCTTGGACTCGTCCCCTCGTACCCCTCCCAGTCGGTCGACTACACCCAGTTCACCCCGAGAGGGCACTACGAGCGCAGTTCGCGCAGCAGGGCGTACTTCCGGACTATGATCTGGCTCGGCCAGCTCGGATGGAGGCTCACTGACGACGAGGGAGTCGCAGACTCTCTTAACTTCGCCATCGCCATGTCCAGGGCGGACGGCGCGCTCGACATGTGGAAGCGTGTGATGGAGGTGTCCTGCTTCTTCGTCGGCTACCCGGACGCGGCGAGCTACGCCGAGTGGAGCGATCTGCTGCTCTCCGGCGCGGGCGTGAAGTCCTTCACCGCCGACACATGCGGTGACGACGCAGTGATCGGACGCATCCGTGAGGGCGCGGAGAGCCTGGCGCCCTCGATTCCCCACTTCAGGGAGCTCGTCTCTCCGGAGGCGACGGAGGTATTCTGCGTCTTCCCGCAGAGATTCACCATCCCTTGGCTCATCACCGACAAACTGACATACAAAAGAGAGGTGGCCGAGGACCTTCCCGTTATCTTCTCAAGCCTATGGGTCGCGGCTGTCTCCGGCAGCGACTACGCCATGGACCTTCTCCCCGGGCAGGTTCCCCTGAGCGTCTACGCCCTTCCCGCCGCCACCGAACAGGGCGCTCCCTCGACCAGAAGGGACGACTCCGCCCCCGAGGGGTACATCGAGATCGTCGTTGCCGCACTGCCAAAGGCCATCGAGTCCCTGAGAACCAAGCTGGCCGAGGAGCCAGAGGATGCGTGGTTCAGCTCGATAGGCACGGCCTGGATGCGCCTGCTCGGGACCCTTTCGTCCAAGTACGGCGAGGGTTATCCTCTGTACATGCAGAGCCCCCTGTTCGCCGCCAAACAGCTGGAGACGCAGCTGGGGTCGTACACGGAGCTTCGCCACGACACCATCCTGTACGAGAAGCCCAACTACGCCGAGATGGGCGACGGATGGGAAGACGAGCCTCCAAAGCCCCTGCCGATGGGGCTGATAGAGCCGAACATGCCCTTCTGGAGCGAGCTTCTGCGCGTCGTCGACTACATCTCCGACGGCTTCGAGGCGAATGAGCTCTTCCCGAACGACCTTGAGGAGTACGGCGCACTGACGATGTTCCGTGAAATGGTTTCCCGCTGCGTGGAGCTTGCCGCGAAGCAGCTCCAGAGCAAGAAGCTCACCGAGGAGGAGTACGAGTTCATCCGGCTGCTTCACCTTGACTACATGGCCGCTTCCGCCGACGGATACGGCGGAATCCCCACTCCCGAAATGTTCCGGTCGGCTCTGATAGTCGATATCCAGACGGTGAACCTCGATCCGACGGCCATAGGCGACCCGGCGATACTATACCAGTCCGTAGCGGAGCCGTGCATCATGCTAGCCCTGGTAGCCAACGAGGACACACCCAGGGTACTGATAGGGATGGCCTTCGACCACAGGGAGTTCACCGCTTCGCACGGGCGCAGGATGACCGACAGCGTCTGGAAAAATCGGGTCTACGACAGGTACGGAGACTTCGGCGAGGTGCTGAAGGAAGAGCGCTTGCCCCTGCCGGAGAAGAACTTCTGGTATGACGGCCTGCGCCCGTAAAAGGGCCGTCCTCTGCCTCTGCCTGATCATCACGGCCTCCTCCCCCTTTGCTGCATTCGGGGGGGAGGCCGTTTTTAACACAGACCGCCCCTTCCCATCCCTCTACCCGGGGCGGCTCTTCAGGGACGCGATAGAGGCCGCCTCCGCCACTCCCTCGGCCGCCGGAGGTCGGGTGACCGGGCTTATCGTCCCCCACCACCTGCTGGCGGCGGACCTCGTAGCCAAAGGCTTCGCCCTCGTGCGAGAGGGCGAGTACGACAGGATAGTCATACTCACTCCCGATCACTACCGCAGGGGAAGGACGCTCTTCTCCGTGCCGGGGCGGGACTTCATGACGCCCCTCGGGGATGTGCCGCTCGACAGGGAGGGCGCGGAGCAGCTGAAGCAGAGCGCCCTGGTGAGCGAGTCGAACCTCTTCTCTCACGAGCACGGCGTCCAGGTCCTGCTCCCCTTCGTGGCAAGGCACTTCCTCGGAGTGCCCGTCCTGCCTGTGGCTATAGGGATAAGATCGGGAAGGGAGGAGTGGCGCGCCATGGCCTACGCGCTGGCGTCCATATCGGGCGGACGCGCCTTAATCATCCAGAGCACCGACTTCTCGCACTACCTGGGCCGCGAGGAGACGGCGCTTCACGACGACGAGAGCCAGGCCGTCATCATGTCGCGCGACCCCGAGCTAGCGCTCGCCCTGCGCCAGCCGTCCCACATAGACTCGCGGGGCGCCCTCTACATCCAGATGACCCTTCAGAGGGAGCTGGGCGCGTCGCCCATGATAGCCGCCCGCTCCTCCTCCTTCGACTACGACGCCGAGGAGGCCAAAAAAAGCGGCGGCACAAGCTATTTTGTGGTGGTGTACCGGATGAGGGAGTAGAAGCGAGATCGAGCGGGCTTTCGTCATCCCGAGCGGATGCGAGAGATCTGGAGCTGGTCTGGCTCGCAGTTTGGATCCCTCGCGTTCGCTTGGGACGTACGGGGCAGACTCGGACAAATATATTACTGCGCTGATATCGGCGATTTCTCCTTCTTTGCCTCCTCCTTGGCGTAGTCTGCGAGACTTTTGTGTGATCCGAAGATTATTCTCGGGGCATCGGGCGAGGGACGGTATTTCCCCGCAGCTATGTCCAATGTCATTTGGCGAAAGTCCTCCGTTGACATCACACCATATTTCTTTATTCTATCGGAATAATCCATTCTTCTACCTCCATCGTCCAATAACTCTTCTTACGTCCTCCCAGAAATCTTCAAGCAGGTTGGCGGCGGTTGAAAAACCGTATTGTGTTACAGTCTCCTTGTGGTGACGATGATCCCATTCGATCCGAATACAGATCATGTAAATGCAAGTTCAAGGTCCCTCCTCGCAGCTCTGCACTGCCACCGTTCCCCAGCGGCCGGGGATCTCGCCCGGCGCTACCTCGCGGACCGGGATGGCCGTCCCTCTGACCGAGGTCTCCAGCGCGACGTCGTCAAGCGTCCTGAAGGTGACTCCCTGCCGCGTGCAACGCTCCAGCAGCTCCTCGAAGAGGGCGCTCTGTGAACGCCCCTCCATCTCCGCGTGTATGGTGTGGACGTTCAGTCCGGGCTGCAGCAGCTCCATATAGCGGTCGTTTATCTCCTCCGCCGGAATCGTCCCCATCAGCTCGTCCAGGGTCGGCAGGGTGGTGGGTATCTGAATGGTTTTGAACTCGCGCCCCTCCATGAGCGGGCGGAAAGGGCCGCCGAGGCCCCTCGTGTCGCTGCAGTAGTCGAAGCCGAGTCCGTCCTGCACCGCGAGGCTCGCGGGCGTCACCTGCCAGCCGGGAGCGGCGCAGCTCTTGGCCGGCCTTCCCGTGTGGTGCTCGAAGAGCTCCATCGACTTCTTGAAGGCCGCCCCTATCTCCTCTTCGCTCATCCTGTGCAGGTTGTCGTGCCAGTCGACGTGATCCCAGCAGTGAATGCCGCAGTCGTGCCCCTCGTGGACCGCCCTGATGAAGATCCCCGGCTCGCTCCCCACTATCTTCGGCGCGGGCAGCAGTGTGCCGTAAAGCATTGTCCGCAGGCCGTAGGTCGAGGGCGCGCCTGTCCTGATCATCTTCTGGATGAAGCCTTTCTTAAGTGCGCGGCGTATCGCCTTGCCGGAGTTGTCCGGCCCGAAGGAGAAGAAGAACGATGCGCGCATCTTCCTCGTCCTGAAAATCTCCAGCAGGCGCGGCACGCCCTCGCGGTAGCCCTTCAGCGTGTCGACGTCGGTCTTTATCACCAGCACTCTATCTTTCATCTCAAGGCCCTCCGCAAAACTATTGATAGCTGGCGACCGTCATGGCCACGGCCTCGCGCAGCGGGACGATCGGCCTCCATCCCAGGGCGCTTCCGATGGCCTCGATCGACGGCACGCGGTTCTTCATGTCGTCGTAGCCGTTGCCGTAGTACTCCTCGGCCGGCGTCACGGTCACCGTGGCCTTTTCCGCGGCCTCGCGGAAGGCGGGGATCTCCTTCATCACCTCGATGACTATGCGGGCAAGCTCCTTTATCGAGGCGTTGTTGGCCGGATTGCCGATGTTGAATATCCTGCCGTCGCTCGCCCTCTCGTCGCGCAGGATAGCCAGCAGGGCCGCGATGCCGTCCGAGATGTGCGTGAAACTCCGCTGCTGCTCGCCGCCGTTCACCAGCGTGATGCCCCTCCCGGTGAGCACATCGTGCACCATCTGCGTGATCGAGCGGGCCGTGCGCTCCTCCGCGTCCTTGAATGTATCAAGCCGAGGGCCAATCCAGTTGAACGGGCGGAAGAGAGTGTATCGCAGCCCCCGCTCCTGACCGTAGGCGGCGATCACCCTGTCCATCATCTGCTTGCCGCAGCTGTATATCCAGCGCATCCTGTTTATCGGGCCGACTATCAGCGGGCTCTCGTCCTCCTTCAGCACGGCGTCGGAGCTCATCCCGTAGACCTCCGACGTCGAGGGGAAGACCACCCTTCTGTCAGCCTCCACGCACATGCGGACTATCTTCAGATTCTGCTCGAAGTCGAGCTCGAAGGTCCACAGGGGCTTGCTGAGATAGTAAGAGGGCTTGGCGATGCCGGCAAGAGGCAGCACGACGTCCGCCTCGGCGACGGCACTCCTCAGCCAATCATCGTCAGTGAAGATGTCCCCGCGGGTGAAGGAGAACCTCGGGCTGTCCCGGTGATGTTCGAGGTTTGCGCCGTCGAGGTCGAAGGCGTTCACGCTCCAGTCCGTGCCGTCCAGTATGCCCTGGATGAGATGGGAGCCGATGAAGCCGTTGGCCCCCAGTATTAGAGTTTTCATTTAGAGTCCTCCTAAAAAGTCCCGGAAGACAGGCACCCAAGCCTGTCCCCCGCGCGTATTTCGTCCCCCTGCGCCGGAGCGCTTTCGAACTCAAGCTCCTCTATCACCAGTATACCCAGCCCGGTCGCCACGCGCACCGGCTCGATCGACAGGACGGTCCCCGTCGGCGTAGCGCACTCATCCGGTGCCAGCGGCCCCTCGACGGACGACCTCCAGATGAACAGCTTCGCCCCCCTGTGGCTGGTGAACGCCCCCGGAAATGGGCGGGTAACCGCCCGGACCAGATTGTGGATGCTCATCGCGCCCTCGCTCCAGTCAATTCGCCCGTCCTCGGGCCTCCTGCGTCCGAAGTACGTCGCCCTCTCCTCGTCCTGGGGCGTTCGCGGCGCCGTGCCGCTTGCGATCAGTGGCAGTGTTCGCTCAAGAATCACGCGGGCCGCCCCCGCCACCCTGCGAGTGACGTCGAGCGCCGTGTCGTCGCGCAGTATCGGCACGCTCTCCCTGTCGACTATGTCCCCGGCGTCTGCGCGCCTTACCATGTGGTGAAGGGTAGCGCCTGTCTCCGTCTCCCCCCGAAGGACCGCCCAGTTGACGCAGGCCCTGCCGCGGTATCGGGGCAGCAGAGAGCCGTGCATATTGAACGCCCCCCCGGACGGCAGGGCCAGAAAGCGCTCCGGTATCATGTTCCGGTAGTAGAAGGAGAAGAGAGCGTCAGGCACCAGCCCGCGCACCAGCTCGTACTCCTCGTCGCCCAGAATCTCGGGCGTTAGGACGGGGATTCCGGCCCCGCGCGCGAGCTCCGCGACGGAGGGGAACCACATAGTCTCCCCCGGGTCGTCCTCGTGCGTGAAGAGAGCGCGAACGTCGGCCCCCTGCCTCAGCAGCTCCGTAAGGCAGACGTGCCCGACCTCGCTGTAGGCGAAGACGACCGCCGACAGGTCAATCACTGTCCCACTCCCTGCGGATGACGTATCGAGGTCGCTTTCTCACCTCCTGGTAGATGCGCCCGATGTACTCGCCTGTGATGCCGACGCAGGACATCGTAATCCCCATAAGGAAGAAGTTGATGTTCAGCAGAGTGAAGACACCCTCCGCCTCCGGCCCCACGATCAGCCTCCGCAGCATCAGGAAGACAGCGAAGGCGAAGCTCAGAGCCGAGACCAGCAGGCCTATCATCGTCACCGCCTGAAGCGGAAAGAGAGAGAAGCCCGTCATCAGATCGAAGTTCAGCCGTATCAGGCGGAATATGCTGTACTTCGACGTCCCGTGCTCCCGCTCCGAGTGAGCCACCGGTATCTCCACCGGGTTCACCGCGAACTTCTGCGCCAGCGCAGGGATGAAGACAGTGCTCTCGAAGCTTCGGTTGATTATGTCCACCACATCGCGCCTGTACGCCCGCAGCATACAGCCGTAGTCGCTCAGCCTCAGCCCTGTAATCCTGTTGGATATCGAGTTCACCATGCGCGAGGCGGCCTTGCGGAACCACGGGTCCTGCCTGTTCTGCCGTATAGTGCCGACCACGTCGTGACCCCTGTCTATCTCCTCGACCAGGCGGGGTATCTCCTCCGGCGGGTTCTGCAGATCCGCGTCAAGGGTGACTATAATATCTCCCCGCGAGTGGTCGAACCCGGCCATTATCGCCATGTGCTGGCCGAAGTTGCCGTTGAAGTCGATGACCCGCACCCTCTCGGGGTTCGCCTCGCGGCATTCGAGAAGAAGCCTCAGAGAGGAGTCCCTGCTGCCGTCGTTGACGAAGATAATCTCGTAAGGGCGCTTCATTCCGTCAAGTGCCCCGATCAGCCTCGGGCACAGGTGCGGCAGTGACTCCTCCTCGTTGTAGACCGGCACTACGACCGATATAACGCACTTTTCGGACATTGAATCCTCCTTGATATGACTACCACTTGTTGATGAAGACAAGGTGGTCGCCCCTCTCCACGATCGGCTCCGGCAGGGGCATCCCCATCCGCTCCGCCGCATACTCCCTGCGGTCTCTGTCCATTATCAGGATGACGCGCTCCTCTCCCCTCCAAAGGGCCGCCAGCCCCGCGCCGTCCAGGAACCAAGAGGGATCCGTCTCCTGGCTTGCGCCGAACTCAAGCTCCCCCAGCCAGTCGACCAGCACTATCCTCTGCCTCAGGTAGAAGGGAAGCCCCTGGTCGTAGTCGGCGAACTGGGCTATCACGTCGCCGGGGGCGCGAATCTCGTCGATCCGCTTCGCCAGGGTTCGCGCGCTGAGCAGTGTGTCGTACAGAAGGAAGGCCCTGCCGAAGGTGAAGATGGTCAACAGCGACATGAAGCAGAGTGTGGCGGCCAGCTCCCTGAACTTCCTGCGGGAGAAGAGTCGCCACTGCAGATAGACGAAGATAGTCAGCACAGCAGCCACAGGCAGGGTGTAGGGGAGCAGCAGCCCGGCAGGCTCCCGGCTGTTCGTGAACGGGTAGACGACAAGAGCGGCTATCAGGGGGACGATCAGCAGCGAGTTCCACAGCAGAAAGCGCCCGGTGTGCCGGACGTCCTCCGTGCCCAGACAGCGGGCCAGGTAGCTCCCCATCAGGATCGCCATCGGCGGCAGCGCCGGGACGATGTACGGGATGAGCTTCGAGCTGGAGATGGAGAAGAAGACGAATATCACCCCGAACCACAGAAGAAGGAAGAGCTCCTCCCTCTTCTCGCGGCCGAAGTCGCGCAGCGGCCTCGGAAGGGTCGAGAGGAGTGCGCCGGGAAGCAGCCCCGCCCACGGGAAAAAGCCGACTATCAGGATGGGGATGAAGTACCAGACCGAACCGTACCTGTTGTGCATCGTCGTGGCGTAGCGCAAAAAGTGCTCCTGTATGAAGAAGAAGTAGAAGAAGTCCGTATTTCTGCGGCAGACCTCGAAAAACCACGGGACGGTGATAATGAAAAATAGCGCTATCCCGCGCCTGTCCAGCACTTTTTTAAGCGGGGAGAGGTCGCGGGTTAGGAGCGAATAGGCTGCCAGCACGCCGCCGGGCAGCACCACTCCGATCAGCCCCTTCGACAGCACCGCAAGAGCCATCCCCGCGTAAAAGAGCAGCACCGCCCCTCGGCGGGAGGGTCCGTCCGGCTTAATCGCGAACCACAGACCCGCGAACGAGAGTGTCATAAAGAACGACAGTGTCATATCGATAATATTGATGCGCCCGATGGCGAAGTGCAGCAGGCTCGCGCCCAGCACCAGCGAGGAGAAGAACGCCTCTCGCTCGCCGTACATTCGCCGCGCAACCACCCATACGACCGCCAAGCTTCCCAGAGCCAGAGATGCCGGCCAGAATCGCCCGGCGAACTCCGTCTCCCCGAAGACCCTCAAAGACGCGGCGGTCAGCCAGTAGTGCAGAGCGGGCTTCTCGAAGTACTTGACGTAGTTCAGTCGGGGCGTGACGAAATCCCCCGTCTCGATCATCTCGCGGGGGATCTCCGAGTACCTGCCCTCGTCCGGCTCCAGCAGCCCGTACGCCCCCAGGCCGTTGAAGTAGACGAACAGCAGCCCCAGCACGAGCAGAGAGTATTTCAATAGCGAAGAACGGGAGTAATTCATCCAATCGACCTCTCGGTAAAAAATCAGCCCCACAATTCTACATGAAGCGGCGGTATTTGTGGTACTTCGCGGGAGAGTGTATACTTCTTTTCATGAACGGTCAACATCGAAAGGGTGAGCGGCTTGGACAGGCTATCTATGCTACTTCTCACAGGATCGGCGTTCTTCAACGCTATGGCGAATACTCTGATGAAGCACGCCTTCGGCCACAGGACTGACCTGCTGGACGGCGGCGCGGTGCGGGCGGTCGTCGCAATAGTCTTCAACCCGTGGGCCGTGGCCGGGGTCGGCTGCTTCGGCGTCTCGTTCATCTTCCTGAGCGCCGCCCTCACGAGGACCGACCTCTCAATGGCCTACCCGTTGATGTCCGGCATGGTCTTCCTCCTGATACTGGCCGTCTCGACCCTCGTCTTCTCCGAGCAGGTCAACGCATGGAGGCTGGCAGGCATGGCCGCCATACTCGCGGGCATCTGGATGATCGCCGTCAAGGGATGACGCTACAGCTCGCCCGGGGCGACTATGTTCGCCTTGCGCAGCCTCTCCAGGTTTCGCGACACCCTCTTCCAGTAGACCTCCGGCGGCCCTCCGTAGTAGCGCCCCAGCGCGGTCAGGGTGTCGCCGTCCGCCCGAAGGTACCTCGACAGCAGCAGGCTCCCCGCCGCTATGCCGAGGTCGGGGTCGTACAGCTGCCCCTCCTCCAGGATTCCGTTCGCCAGCAGCAGGCCGGAGTGGACCTTCCACACCACCTGCATCACTCCCGCAGCCCCCGCACCGCTGCGCGCCTCCGGGTCGAAGCGGCTCTCCGTCTGCGCCACCGCCACGATGAGGTCGATCGGCGCCTCGTACTTGATCGAGTACTTCCAGAAGGCCGCCGCCTGAATCAGGGCCGTCTCCATCGGGATATCCGGGTTCTGCTCCGTGATGAACAGCGCCAGGCTTCGTATATTCTCCGCCGTCGTCTCGAACAGGGCGGCGGCCACACGCCCCGCGTCCGCGAACGACTCGGCGACCTCCCGCACAGGAGCGGGAAGGACCTCTCCTCCCCTCTGCAGCAGCTCCACCATCTCCGGGTCCAGAGACCATACTCCGGCCGCACTGTTCTGCGCCGGGCTGAAGATAGCCCGCGACAGGATGAAGTCGTGCAGCCTGTCGCCGCCTGCCGCCACGGCCACAAAAACCGTCGCAGCCAGCAGAATTGTCGACGCCACCCCGCGCCGTAAAGACCTTGTTATATCCGTCATAAGCGGTCCTCCCGAAAAAAAGCTTCGACCCTACGGCTGGAGGAACCGAAGGGTCGAACCATTATACACTATCGAAAAACGATGCCGGATCTCTATTCGCGCAATTAGGACTCTAGCGCTCCCCGGTCATCTCGCGCAGAAGCAGCTCAAGCGCGCTCATCTCTCTGCCGTACGCCTCCCAGTCGCCCCTGCGCAGGGCCTCCTGCGAGGAGCTCCAGCGCCTCATGGCCTCCGTCGCCAGGTTCGTCAGAGTCCCGTCATCGGAGCGTGCCTCCTCCGTCGGGACTCCGGGCCTCTCGGCCTCCGACTCCGGCGCTGTCGGGCGGTCGGTTACAGGCTGCGACAGCAGTCGTTTCAGTGAGTCATCCAGCGTCTCCCCCCAGACGACTCTGCCGCCCGTGGACGTTATCACGCGGCGAAGCTCAGGCAGCTCGCTGTTCTCGGCCCGGAGGTACAGCGGCTGAACGTACAGCAGGCCGTTCCCCACCGGCACCACGGTCATATTACCCCTTATCACCGCCGTGCCCCGCGAGCTCCACAGCGAAAGCTGGGTCGATATCTCGCTGTTCTGGTTGGTCAGGGCCTCCACCTGCGCCGGGCCGTAGATCAGTGTCTGCTTCGGGTACTGGTAGACCAGAAGCTGCCCGTAGTTATCCCCGTCCGACCTGCCTGCCATCCAGGCGATCATATTGTTCCTGCTCACCGGCATGAAGGGGGATATCAGAGCGAACTCGGCCCTGTCGGAGTTCGCCAGTCGCATGTTCACGTAGTAGGCCTCGGGCGCGGACGAGCGCGATTCGCCTGTGCCCATCCTGTCCCACACGTCCTCCTTGTTGTAGAACGTGTTCGCGTCGGTCATGTGGTAGGTGCGGTAGATCTCGCTCTGGATATTGAACAGATCCTGCGGGTAGCGCAGATGCGCCCTCAGCTCCTCGCCCATCTCCGCGAACGACCTGAACACCCCTTTGAAGATGCCGCTCCATGCGCGCAGCACCGGGTCGTCCGGGTCGGCGGTGTAGAAGTTCATGGTGCCGTCGTAGGCGTCGACCGTCGCCTTCACGCTGTTCCTGATGTAGTTGACCGTGCGCCCCCGCCCCAGTGTGACCGGCTGGGAGTAGGGGTAGCTGCTCGCGACCGTGTAGCCGTCCATCATCCACACCAGCCTGCCTTCGGACACCACCAGATAGGGGTCGCCCTCGAAGTACAGGAATGGCGCTATGCGCGTCAGCCTGTCCCGGATGTTCTGGTGGAAGAGCACGCGGCTCTCCGGGGTGAAAACGTCCGAGAAGAGAATCTTTATATCCGCGAACTTCAGCGAGAAGAGCAGTCGCCTCATGAACGTGCCCATCGGCACGCCCCCCTCGCCGTCGTAGAATGTACGGGCGTTCGAGTCTCCCATCGGATAGTCGAACTCCTGCACGGTGGTGCGGACGAATATATACGTGCTTGGCTTCTCGCCGAAGTAGATCTGCGGCCGGTCGATCGGCAGCGAGATCTCGCTGACAGGCGGCAGGTCGCGCACCCACAGGCGGGGCAGCCCGCTTCCGGCGACCTCGTTCACCGGGTTCATCACTATGCCGTAGCCGTGTGTGAACTCAAGACGTGTGTTGATCCACGTCCGGTTCTGCATCCCGGTCAGGTCGAGCTCGCGCGCGGCCAGCATCACCTGGCGGTACTGAGTCCCTCCGTCGGGCGAGGGGATGGTGTATCTGTCTATGTCGACGTTCGAGAAGTCGTAGTATGTGCGTATCTCCTGAAGCTGCTTGTAGCTGCGCAGCAGCGGCTCGTGATCCCACAGGCGGATGTTGTCAATCGTGTCGCGATTCTCCTCCACGTCGCGCCACGAGATGGCCTCGTCGGGCACTATCGTGCGCAGCTCGGCCTCGTGCAGATTGTAGGCGCGCAGTGTGGCCTCTATGTTGTGTTCGATGAAGCGCTTCTCCCTGTCGAACTCGTTCGGCTCCACTATGTACTTCTGCACTATCATCGGGTAGGCCCCACGCAGAACGACGCTCGACGCCACCAGAATGCCTAGCAGCCACAGGGGCAGCTTCCAGCTTCCCCTGAACAGTGTGAAGAGCAGGGCGATGGAGATCAGTATCGAGCCCGCGGCCAGCACGTTCAGCGCCAGCAGCCCCGCGTGCACGTCCGTGTACCCCGCGCCGAAGACCACTCCCGTCGGAGAGAAGAGTATCGCGTAGCGATCGAGCGCGTAGCCCAGCCCCCACAGCAGAGCCCCGATCGAGGCCAGCACGGTGAGGTGAGAGCGCACGCTCTTCGGCACCCGGATGTCTCTCGGATCGCGGCTTCTGGGCGCTAGCGACGCGCCGTAGCCCACCGCCGCCATCATCGCGCACAGGAAGAGAGCGCCCAGCAGGCGAGAGTGGACGAACGACCAGAAAGGCAGAGAGAAGATGTAGAAGCCCACGTCGTTGCCGAAGATCGG
>JBAYOX010000001.1:0-29769 GCA_041678025.1 Aminobacteriaceae bacterium | reverse complement strand
TGCACCCAGGTATGCCCCGTCGGCGCGCTGATAGAGAACCGGGTCGACCGTTGGCCGCACCTGGAAGAACCGCAGATCATCAAGACCACATGCCTGCTCTGCCCAGTCGGATGCGAGCTGAAACTGAACCTTGATCGTAACAGATCCCGCATTGTGCGCGTGACCACGGACAGGGACAACCCCGAGGCTCCCACCGGTGGCGACTGCTGCGTGAAGGGGCGCTACGCATTCAAGGATGTCGCGCTGGACGGCGGCTTCGAGCCTGCCGTGAAGGGCACTCACGCCCTGATGAGCGAGGCCGTGGGCAAGTTCGACAGCCTCGCTTCGGGAGAGGGCGCGACCTTCGTGCTCGGCCCCTCTCTCACCGAACAGGAGGTGCGCGCGCTCTTAGAATATGCTGAACTGCGCGCTCCAAAGGCGCGGTTCGCCATGACGGTAGACTCGGAGCTTGCGACCCACCTTCAGGAGGCCACAGGGCGCGAGGGACTGAAGAGAGGTGCCTACTCAAGCCTGAACGGCGTCTCCCCCGACGGTGTCTTCCGCCACGGGGAGAGCGACGCATTCCTGCTAATCGGGACGAACACCGACGAAGACCAGCCGGTGCTCACATCATGGCTTCGCAGGGCCGTCCGACACAAGAAGAGCCCGCTGGTGTACATTGGCCGCACCCCCGGCCTGCTTGACAAGGGAGACGCGCTGATATTGAAACCTGAGAAGGGAAAGATGTCGCAGGTCCTCCAGGCCCTTGCGTCGGCTATTAAGGGGTTGGAGGTAAAGGACTCTCACCTTGAGGGTACCGGAGTCTCCCCCGAGGAGCTCGGGAACACCGCCAACATCCTCGCGCGGGCGAAGAAGCCTCTGACACTTATCGGAGGGGAGTCTCCAGCGGAGGAGACGTTCGACGTTGCGGCGTCGCTGAAAGGCGATTACCTCCTTCTCTTCAAGGGAGCGAGCAGCGCCGCAATACTTTCGGCTGGGAAGAACGTCGTTGACGCGAATGAACTGCGCGTAGAGTCCAAAAAAGGCGGAACACTGCTCTTCATCGACACGTCGCCGGAGGAAGCGGGGTTCAGCGCAGCGGATCTGGACGGCAGGAGTTATGCAGTGCTCTCGTCTAAGCTAACAAACCTCGGCGAGAGGGCCGACGTACTTATCCCTCTTATTCCGTGGATCGAGAAGGATGGAGACATGACCAACCTTGAGGGACGACGCCTGACGGTGCACAGAGGCCCTCTGACGGAAAAGACCGGAACAAGCCTGTGCGCCCTTCTGGCCGAAGCGGCGATGCCATACGGCGGAAGGATCCACTCAAACCCGGTGGCAACCACGCTCCTGCATAACTGATGCTGATAAAAGACAACACACGGTGCATCCTCGCCCCGTGTGTTGTCTTTTTATTTTGGCATTAAGAATAGCTCGTACGATCCGTGTCTTGCAATCAATACGCGGCCTCTGCACTTAAGATGCCGGCTAATTGCGATTACTAGATTCCTTCAAGTGGATTCTTAGGGAAAAGAAGGCTATTGTAGCTACTGACAATATGCTCTTTCATAGCATTCTCGGCACCTTTACTGTCGCCAGATTCTACTGCGTCGATTATCTTCCTGTGCTCCATATAGCTCAGGCGACCGGTGTCGTAATCTGAATCCAGACAGTAAAAACTCATAAAAAATAATATGTACAAGTTCGACCTCCAGTAAAGCTGCCGAATATACATGGCTAGATAGGGGTTGTCCGACGAATCGGCCAGTAAAATATGGAATTTCTCGTTCAGTTCCGCATATTCCCCTTTGACGTTCGCTTTGAAGGTCTCTTCTTCTCTGCTGTTGATCCTCCGGAGCTCGCATATAAGCTCTGTTGCAGGCGACCGGGCGCATAGCATGGCCGCTTTGCTCTCCAGGATACCCCGCATGAAGAATACTACCTCGATATCCTTCGGTGTAAGAAGAGGAATCTGGTACCCTCTCGATCCTTTCGCTTTGACGAGAAAACCTGTCGACGCAAGTCTCCCCAGTGCTTCCCGTACAGGAGTCCTGCTCATGCCCAACTCTTTCGCAAGAGCAGTTTCCAGAAGACGCTCGCCGGGAGAAAACCGATGGACTGCAATAAGCTGGACAATCTCCTTGAATGCTTTGTCAGTTGCCGATAATGATGCCACAGTCACAGATCACCTCTTGAGTTCATGAAAAATCATATCGTTACATTTTAACAGACATTTTAGGGGAACGCACTTACCCTAAATCCAAAGCTTTGTAGGCTCAATGAATAACAAGCGTTTCTAGACCAACGGGAAGAGGCATTCCTTCCAGAATGGGGGGCGGCCCCTCTTGGTTTAATCGGCTATAAAAAGCGGGCAACAAGCACACTCAATAACGTTGCTGCTTCGCTTGTCTGCAAGCGAAGCAGCAACGGAGGTCCGACAAACTCTGTCAAAATATGAGGAAAAGCACAGTAAACAGGTTCAAAACAAAAGACTATTTACTTTACAAAACTCAAGGAAATATTTTTAAACCTTTGTGCGGTGCTACCTTTTCCTGATACTCAGCCTTCGCTGCCTCGCGAAGTGTTTCATCGGTCAGCAGATCCCAGCCCGTGAGCGCGAGCCCCTTTGCCGCGAGGAGCACGACGTCGTCGCTCCTCGGCGACAGAGATGCCTCTCGGAACTCGGATGTATGCCCCGCCACGGAGGGGTCGGCGATAGCTAGATACTCGTGGATGGTCGGAATTTCGAGCGAGACATTCCCCACGTCGGACGAGCCGACGCGCTCATTGGGGTCGGGATACTCCATCCGCTCGCCCAGCGTCTCCATATTTCTCTTGAAAGCCTCGCCCATGACAGAGTTAGGGTAGCGCTCCGCATAAACAGGCTCCCCCTCTACGATCACTTTCGCCCCTGTGAGGAGTGCCGCCGAGTTCGCCGTGCGCTGCAGATCGGCGAACATCGCGAGTAGCTCCTTTTTCGTGGAGGCACGGACGGTGAAGAGCGCCTCGGCCAGCTCGGGAATAATGTTGGACGCACTCCCCCCCTTTGTGATGATGCCGTTAATCTTCGCCGAATTCGGCCAGACTTGCCGTAGCGTGTCGATCCCGTTGAAAAGGGCGATGAGCGAGGTGAGTGCGTTGATCCCCTTGTCCGGTGTTGCGGAGTGCGACGCCTGTCCTCTGTACTCCACACGCACGCCCTGAGCCGCAAGCCCTCCGCGCCCTATGATGTTCTTAGTACTAGGGTGCATCATAAGGGCGAAGTCAACTCCGTTAAAAGCGCCCCCCTCCACCATGAGGACCTTGCCGCCGCCGCCCTCCTCCGCAGGCGTTCCGACGACCTGCACCTCGCCGCCCGCCTCTTCGAGGACGGATGCGAGCGCGAGCCCCGCGCCGACGCTCGACGCCGCGATGACGTTGTGCCCACAGGCGTGTCCCAACTCGTTTAGCGCGTCGTACTCGGAGAGAAAAGCGACCACGGGTCCTGGTTTTCCGCTCTTTTTCACCGCGCGGAAGGCGGTCTCCATACCGCAGAAAGGCGCCTCCACTTTGAATCCATACTTTTCGAGCATCTCCTTCTGCCATGCGACGGCCCGAAATTCCTCGAAAGAAGTCTCCGGGTGTTCGTGGATGTCGTGGCTCAGGCGCAATAGATCCGTCTTCAACTCGTCCGCCCTTTGTTTGATGCGGTCTTTCATGAATACACGTCCTTTATCGTTGGTACAGCATCGAGGCCGGTTGAACCGCTCGGGCTCGTCCGTTTATGTAAACAAGTGGCACGAAATGAAATGTCCCTGTTCTATCTCCCGCTCCTCCGGAACAACCTCCTTACAGACCGGGAGCACCTTCGGGCAACGCGTATGAAAGCAACACCCCGGCGGAAGGTCGATCGCGCTTGGAATCTCCCCCTCCAGGTTGCGCCCGGTGCGCATCTTCGTCCCCGAAATACGGGGAATCGCCGAGAAGAGGGCGAGCGTATAAGGGTGCAGCGGATTTCCATAGATATGCGCCTTGCTGCCCTTCTCCACTATTCTCCCGAGGTACATCACCGCAACAGTGTCGCTGATGTGCTTCACCACAGAGAGGTCGTGAGCGATGAAGAGGTACGAGAAAGAGAATTCCTCTTTCAGATCCATCAGCAGATTCAGAATCTGAGCCTGTATAGAGACGTCAAGCGCGGATACTGGCTCGTCGGCGATGATGAACTCCGGCTCTACAGCGAGCGCGCGTGCAATACCTATCCTCTGCCGCTGCCCTCCGCTGAACTGGTGCGGATAACGCGACGCCTGCTCCGGACGGATTCCGACCCTGTTTAGAATTTCAAGTGCTTTCTCACGCGCCTCATCCGACGACCGCGTGATTCCGTGGAAGATTATCGGCTCTACAAGGATGTCCATCACCCGCTGCCTCGGATTCAGTGAGGCATAGGGATCTTGAAAGATCATCTGCATCCGTTTCCGAAATGGCAACATCTCTGTTCGGGAAAGTTCAGTTATATCCTCGCCTTCGTAACGAATCCTCCCTCCCTTCGGCTCGATGAGCTTCACCACCGTGCGGGCGACGGTCGACTTTCCGCACCCGGATTCACCCACGATACTAAAGACTTCTCTCCTGTCGACAGAGAAGCTAACGCCGTTGACGGCCTTCACAAGACGCTCCTTTTTTATGATGCGTCCCTTTTCAAAAACGAGTTTACTCAATAAATCCGTATTTAGGTCGAATCGCTGTTCCAGGTTGGTCACTTCCAGCAGTTGCGTCATGAGCAGACACCTCCGCTTCGTCCGCAGGTTTGCTCCGAAAGGCCGTACGTTCCGCTTCTCAACGGAAAGTGACAGGCGACAAAGTGCCCCGGCTCAACTTCCCTCTGTTGAGGCTCGTTTCTTAAACAGAACTCCGTGGCACATGAGCAGCGGGGGGCGAAGTTGCACCCTTCGGGCAACTCGAACATGTTGGGGACGATGCCCTTGATGGTGCTCAGCCGCATCCTGTCGCGTTCCAGGTTGGGAATAGAATCGATCAACCCCTTCGTGTACGGATGCATGCTCTCGTCGATGACCTTCCGCGCGGAGCCTGTCTCGACGATTTTGCCGCAGTACATCACGTTGATTCGGTCGGCCATTTCCGAGACCACGGCGAGGTCGTGGGTGACAAGGATCATCGATCGGTTTTTCGCCCTTACAAGGTTGGCCATCAGGCGTAGTATCTGAGCCTGTATCGTTACGTCGAGCGCCGTGGTGGGTTCGTCGGCAATGATCAGTTTGGGATCTGCGGCCAGCGCGATCGCGATGACCACCCGCTGTCGCATACCGCCACTGAGCTGGTGAGGGTATGCCTTCAGGCGGCTCTCAGGGTTGGAAATACCGACCGATCGCAGCAGGTCGAGACAAGCCGCGCGACGCTCCTCCCTGTTCAGCTTTGTGTGGAGGATCAGACTCTCTTCTATCTGCCGCCCTATGGTGTACACAGGATTCAGCGAGGTCATAGGATCTTGAAAGATCATGGAGATCTCCTTCCCTCGAAGACGGTCCACCTCACGCTCGGTGAGCTCCATCACGTCGCGCCCCTCAAGGAGAATTTCTCCGGACTCGATGACACCAGGCTCTTCGATCAGTCGGATGATAGAAAAGCCCGTGACGGACTTTCCGCCCCCCGATTCGCCAACAATGGCTAGGATCTCGCCGCGTTCAACGGAGAAGGAGACATCATCGACCGCCTTGACGATCCCTTTAAATGTATGAAAGTAGGTACGCAAATTTTTAACTTCAAGTAGCGTGTCGTTCATTCCGTCCGTCCCCCTTACTTGAGCTTCGGATTCAGTTCGTCCCTCAGGAAATCGCCCAGAAGGTTTATGCCGAATACGATGATCATGATGTAGAGTCCGGGCAAGATAGAGACCCACCAAAGTCCGCTGTAGAGCACCGTAAAGCCGTTGTTGCAGAGCATGCCCAGCGAAGGGCGCGTGATGGGGACGCCCAGCCCAAGAAAGCTGAGAGTGGCCTCAGTGAGGATGAAGTTGCCCACCTGAATCGTAGCGAGAACGATGATCGAGGCGAAGACGTTGGGCAGAACGTGCTTGAAGAGAATCCGGACGTTTGGAAGGCCAATGACCCTTGCGGCCTCGACATACTCGCGCTTCTTGACCGAGAGTGTCTCACCACGAACCGTCCTGGCGAAGCGGACCCATCCCACCAGTGTAAGTGAAATGAGAATATTGACCACTCCCCTACCGAGAACGGACATCAGGAAGAGCGCAATTAACATGGTCGGAAAGGAGAGCTGAATGTCCGCGATCCGCATGATGATCGAGTCGGCACGGCCGCCGAAGAAACCGGCTACAAGTCCGAGGACGATACCGATCGCGCTAGCCAGCAAAGTTCCGGCCACGCCTATGACAAGAGAGACCCTGCTACCGTAAACGATGGCGCTGAGCATATCGCGCCCCTGCTGATCGGTCCCAAGAAAGAAACGTGACTCCCCGTCCTCGACCCAGGCAGGGGGCTTATAGGCGTCCCGCAGTTCGAGGGACGCGATATTATAAGGGTTCTGTACCGTCCACAGGGGTCCGAATATGGCGACCAGAAGAACGAAGAGGACGAGAATGGAGCCGACTACGGCGGAGAGAGATCGCTTGTAGTTATGAAAAAACTCCGATTGCAGAAAGGCACTCCAGCGGCCAGAGCGCGCGGTAACTGTCATTATACGCTGCCTCCCTTCACTACAGATCGATCCGCGGATCTATGAAGACGTAGAGAATATCCACGATGAAGTTGATGAAAACGAACATCACCGCCACGAAGAGAATATACGCCGCGATAATTGGTCGGTCCAGGCTGTTGATCGAGTCAATTAACAGCTTCCCCATGCCTGGCCACGCGAAAATTGTTTCTGTGATGGTGGTAAAGGCGATGAGCGTTCCCATCTGCATGCCGAAGATGGTGACCACAGGGATTAACGTATTCTTCAGCGCGTGACCGAAGAGTACGCTATGTCTCGTCACGCCCTTGGATTTAGCGAAGCGTACATAGTCCTGCTTCATGTTCTCCTGCATCCCCGACCGAGTCAGACGAATGATGGTAGCGAGCGTCCCCAGCGCCAGCGTGACTGATGGGAGGATGATATGCTGCCAACCGTTAAGCGTAGCAAGGCTGGTCCTGATTCCTAGTAACGTCCCGATGTCCCCCCTTCCAGAGACAGGGAGCACCCCGAGATAGAGGCTGAAGAAGTAGATAAGCACCATGCCTACCCAAAAGGAGGGCATAGAGATGCCAGCGATCGAAAAGGCCATGATCCCCCGGCTGAAGCGACTCTTCGGGTACGCGCCAGAGACAACTCCGCAGGGAATCCCAATGAGCGCCGACAGAAGCAGCGCAACGACTACAATTTCAAGCGTGGCTGGAAAGCGTTCGACTATGAGGCCGAGGGCTGGAAGGTGGTTCATGTAAGACTTGCCGAAATTCCCCTGGAGCGCGTTTTTGACAAAAATACCGTACTGCACGGGGAGCGGCTTGTCCAGTCCGAGAGCAGCTGTGACCGCCTGGATATCCGCAGCGGGAGCGTTCTCCTTGACCATGAGATAGACCGGATTCCCCATGACACTGGTGAAAAGGAAGATAATAAGCGAGACGGCGAACAGGACAAGGACGAGCTGAGACATTCTCTTGACGATGAAGCAAAACACAGTTCCACCTCCATACCGATGGTACAGAATGCGGCGGACCTTCCTTTGGGGCTGAGTCCGCCGCTCTTTTTTCATAAATTCCCTGCGTTAGATCAGAGACGCAAGTAACGTCCTTGCTGCTCTGCCTTAGTCGTTAAAGGATACATCCCAGGCAAAAACGTACTTGTCCTTGCGGGGCGTGTAGGTAATCTTTTTGCCGTGAGCGTACAGATCCACCTCGAAGTACAGGGGGATGTATGAGACATCGTCGGCGGCCAGCTGCCAGGCTTTCTTCATAATTTCGCCACGCTGCGCTGGATCTCCAGTGGCAATGGCTTCATCGATCAACCGATCAACCTCAGGATTGCAGTAGTAACCCCTATTGACTCCGCCGTACCCCGGTTTAACCTCGCCGTTTTGGGTGATGCTGTAGAGCATGTCGAGGCCGATCAGGGCGCTCTCACCTCCGGAATCAGACCAGCCGGTCATGCAAAGGTGCGTGTTGTCCCCGGCGCTGTTGGACGTGGAAATGTAGGAGAAGAAGACCGAACGGGACATTAGGTTCGGATTTACCTTTATGCCGACCTTCTCGAAGTAGCCCGCGATTGCCGTGGCTACGGGGCCGTCGTTGATGTAACGATCGTTGGGAGCATCAAGGGTGACTTCGAAGCGATAACCGTCACTTTGGCGCTTGTATCCAGCCTCGTCAAGTAGCTTCTCAGCGAGCGCGGGGTCATAGTCCAAACGTTTCACATCGGGATTGAAGCCGTTATAACCTTCGGGGGAGTAGGTACCCATCGGCTTCGCGAAGCCGTTCATAATCTTATCGACGATCTCGCCGATGTTGATGGCGCGGTACATCGCCTCGCGGACGCGGATATCCTTGAATGGATTGCTTCCGTCCGGGGACTTCAGCTGCATCTTCGCATCCTTCGACGGCATGTCGCTCCAACCTGCCAAGTTGAGATAGATGGCGCGCAGCCCTGGCTGGGAGATGACGGCGACATTTTTGTTGTTCTCCAGCATCTCTACGTCGCGCACGGGGACATCGACAACGAGGTCGACCGCGCCCGAGAGCATATTGGCAGTCCTGGTTCCCTCGTTGGTGATAGGCTTGAACGTGACCTTTTCGGCTTTCGGCTGCTCCCCCCAGAAAGAAGGATTGCGTTCGAACACGAGCCTGTCGCCGCGCACGTGCTCGACCAGCTTGTAGCGGCCTGTACCGTTGGGATTCAGCGCAATCCAGTCGTTCCCCCGGCCTTCGCAGTGCGCCTTGTTCAGAATCAGCAAATCCTTGAAGTGCGCCAATAACAGGGCGTTGGGCGACTTGCAGGTCACCTTCAGCGTATAGTCGTCGATCTTCTCGTAATCCTCAACTGTTGATAGCACGTACACGAAGGCGGCACCGACCTCCCTATCCTTGGAGCGGTCGAAGGAATAAATGACGTCGTCAGCGGTGAAAGGGTTGCCATTATGGAAGGTCACTCCCTTTCTGAGGTGAAAAATCCAAGTACGGGAATCCTCCGAAATCTCCCAACTCTCGGCGAGACCCGGCCTGGGTTGGAGACTGTTATCCGTCTCGATCAGCGTGTCGAAAATATGGTTGTTGAGCGCGTTGTTAATTGTTTCGTTAAGCGTATAGGGATCCATCGAGTGAACATCCCCCGGCATTCCGATCACGAGCTCACATGACGCTGCTAACGCGGCAACTCCCAACAATGAGAGCAGCAGAGCGATTCCTAGTACTGCGGCGAGTCCTTTCCTCACAATACATTCCTCCCTTTTCTATTGATAAATTTTCGTCGCGCGGAATAAAGTATACCATTATGGATACATTCTATAGCGCGAAAAAAACAAAGTCAATAGCACTTTCATAAATTTATATATTCGTTGGTTCAAAGCTCTGAGGGGCTTCATTCTTCTTTATAGGTGCTTATTTAGGTGTATTTTGTTTAGACCTAACACTTGACAACGCTGAATTCATGGAGCTATTATATTCAATGACGTATCCAATAATGAATCCAATAATATGGGGAGGGAGAGCGGCGGCATTATTAAAGGGCGTTTACGGAAAGAATGAGAAGTTGTTTCCGTTTGCTTCATAATTGAAAAACAAAACAAGGAGGAGTGTAAAGTGCCTACAGAAAAGACGCACAAGAATATTTCTCTTGGAGGAGCCATACTGGTTTTTGGTGCCATTTTGTTTATCATTGTACTGGGTCGACTTGTAATGGGTTTCGACGTTGCCCTGTTGCTTATGTTCATTGGCATGTTCACAACGACCGTTTACGTGTACCATTACAATTATTCATGGAATGAACTCTTCGAAAAAGGTGTCGTTCCTATGATAGGACGTGCGACCGGTGCAATTATGATACTCTTGACCGTAGGGCCTCTTATCGCGGCATGGATGGTCTCAGGAACCATCCCGTATCTGATTTATGCAGGCCTTCAACTACTGACTCCGAAGACATTCCTCATGGCTGCGTTTGTTATCTGCTCGCTGTCGTCCACTCTCACGGGAACTTCGTGGGGGACAGCAGCCACCTTCGGAGTTGCCTTAATGGGCATAGCCCAAGGACTGGGAGTACCTCTCGCTGCAGCGGCCGGAGCAATTGTTGGGGGGGCATATTTCGGCGATAAGATAAGCCCGATTTCAGACACAACTGTCCTGGCTGCGGCGGTTGCGGAAGTGGATATAATGGACCATATTAGATCTATGCTCTGGACTACGGTTCCCGCGTTCATACTGAGCCTCGGGCTCTACTGGTACGTTGGGTCGAGCTCTTCCGGAGAGATCGACTTTTCGTCTGTGAACGTAATAATTGAAGGCATTTCCAATACCTTCAAAGTTACACCCATTGTCCTTATTCCTCCCCTCGTTGTACTAGTGCTGGCCTACATGCGCTACCCCACCCTCCCGGTACTATGGATCGCAATCGCTCTCGCCATACCTCTAGCAATGATGCAAGGCTACGATATCTCCTCAATAGCCAAAGCCATGGCGTCGGGCCCTAAGATAACCACAGGCGTTACGGCAATAGACAGTCTTTTGAGCAGAGGGGGCTTGTCTTTTATGACCAGCTCAGTCGTGGTGGTATTTTTTGCCTATATCTTCGCTGGTGAATTGGAGTATACAGGAACCTTCCGCACAATCTGCTCCTCCCTTAAGGACCGGTTCATTGGGAGTAGCAAGGGACGGTTCGTCTTCTCATCATCCGTCACTGGAATACTCACCGGCCTCGGCACGGGGAACTCATATCTGAGCGAGATAGTACCAGGGACCATGTACAAGGATCTAGCCGATGAAATGAATATCTCCAGGAGAGTGCTCTCAAGGACGCTTGAGGACTCGGGTACAGTAGTTGTTCCACTCATACCCTGGTCGGCGGCAGGCATCTATATGTCTACTGTTCTTGATGTTTCTGTCTTCGAGTATGCCCCATGGGCCATCCTTTGCTACTTTGGCTTCCTAACCGCCTGGTTCTACGGATTCACCGGCATAGCGATATGGCCTTCTGACCTGAAGAAAACAGTGTAATATGGTTGGTCCTCCGGCTATACGGAGGACCTTTTTTCTCCCTTCTATTGCAGAACAGCCGCGAAAGAACGATCTATTTGCCACATCTACGACTTCAGAAAAGGAGAGTTTTCTAATGCTTTTAATCGAAAATGCTGATCTGTACTCCCCTGAACCGAAAGGTCTCAGCGATATTCTGATAATCGCTGGAAAAATCATTTCTGTATCTGCCGCAGGAAAGACCGACCGTAGCGTTCTTTCGACACTCTCCGGGGATCTACGCATTTTGGATGCCTGCGGGGATCTAACCATGCCAGGCGTTATAGACAGACACGTCCACTTCAACGGAGCGGGAGGCGAAGGAGGGCCAGCCAACCGAACACCTCCTTTACAACTGTCTTCATTTGTGAGGGCGGGGGTGACCTCAGCCGTAGGTATGCTGGGGACTGACGGAACCTGCCGCGCGCTCGAGGAACTATTAATGAAAGCAAGAGGGCTGGAAGAGGAGGGCATCTCCACCTGGATCCTTACTGGAAGCTACAGTCTGCCCTCCGCCACTTTTACGGGAGATGTAAAGAGAGATCTTTGCCTAATAGACAAGGTCTTAGGTCTGAAGCTCGCCGTATCGGACCACAGGAGTTCGCATCCTTCTAAAGAAGAGATACGGCGGGCAGTCTCGGATGTAAGGGCAGGAGGGATCCTGACGGGCAAGGCGGGCTGCTTGTGCGTCCATATGGGAAGTGAAACCTCTGGATTGACCCCTCTCCTGGACGCCATTAAAGGTACGGATATTCCCATCACACAGTTTGCCCCCACTCACATTTCAAGGTGCAATTCCCTCATGGAGGAGTCCGTCGCTTTTGGCGTTGCAGGCGGCTACCTCGATATAACCGCGTCTTCTGGAGAAAATTCGCTTTTAGAATTATCAACAGGCGACGCAGTATCACGTCTTATTAAAGGCGGCGTTGAGACTAAGAATATCACTTTTAGCTCCGACGGAAACGGATCTATGCCGTCTTTCAACAAACAAGGAGAAATGACGGGCTTGAAAGTCAGCCCTCTTGATTCAGTTCTTGGAGCAGCGATGGAAATGTTGCGGCAAGGTGATCTTCCGGCTCAGACTGTCATTTCGTTCATTACGTCCAACCCGGCTGATCATTTGAAGCTGACGAGTAAAGGGAGAATACAGTCCGGAAAGGACGCAGATATCCTGATCCTTGACGGCCATCTCAAACCCAAATCTGTGTTAGCAAAAGGGCGTCTCCTTATGGAAAATGGTGAAATATTAGCGCGAGGAACATTCGAACAGCCGTGACAACTTCTGATTTGACATTGACATAACCTCCCGTTAGAATTGACCAAACATTTTTCAAACACCAGACGAGGAGGTAGAGAAGTACATGAGGAGAGTTTTGAACAGTAAGGTATTCATGGTCGCCGCTGCGCTGTTGGTGTTGATGTCCGCTTCATCGTTCGCCGCCGTTCCGGAGGGCGAGCCGATAAAGATCGGCTATCTAGCGATACTCACCGGAGACGGTTCTACGTGGGGGCAGCATGAAAAAGAGGGCGCGATGCTGGCAGTGAAGGAGTTCAACGAGGCAGGCGGTGTGCTCGGCCGTCCGCTGGAACTCATCTGCTACGACGTCCGGGGGCGCCAGGAGGACGCTATAAATGCGGCCCGCAGGCTCGTCTACGAGGACAAGGTATGCGTCATCGGCGGGACGAACTACAGCGGTCTGAACCTGGCCACGGCATCCGTGGTCGAGAACGGCAAGGTCGCGCAGATAGGGACCTCTGCTACCAACCCGACGGTCACCGTGGATCCGGAGACGAACAAGGTTCGCCCCTTCGCATTCCGCCTCAGCTACACAGACCCCTACCAGGGCAAGGTCATGGCCGACTATTTTTTCAACAAGTTGAACATCAAGTCCGCGGCGGTCATCACCGACGTGGGGAGCGACTACTCCGAGGGTCTCAAGGAGTTCTTCGTTTCACGCTACGAGGAACTCGGAGGGGAGCTCAAGGGAATCTGGGGATTCCGCAGCGGAGATGTCGACTTCAGGGCGCTGCTGACCGAGATGAAGGCCTCCGGGGCCGAGGGCGTCGCACTTCCTCTCCTTTACAAGGAGATGGGCCTTATCATGAAGCAGGCTGCGGAACTTGACTGGTTCCCCGCCTTCATCGGAGGAGACGGCTTCAGCCCGAGCATGCAAGAGATAGCAGGGGACGCCATGGAGGGCAGCTACTGGGTCTATAACATGGACCTGCTCAACCCGCAGATGATTCTGCTCTTCTCCCGCTTCGAGAAGGAGTACGGCAGACCGGTGACGGAGCCCAGCAACGTGGCTTACGCCTACGACCTCATCACCTGGGTAGCGGACGCTATCAGAAGAGCGGGCACCGACGACCCGGTTGCTATCAGGGATGCGCTGGAGGAGACAAAGGACCTACGCCTGGTTCACTTCTCCCTCACGGTCGACAAGGAGACGCACAACCCGCTGAACAAGCCGGCCGCGATGATGGTCTGGAAGGATCAGAAGCTGAACTTCCTTGAGATGTGGGCGCCACAGGACAACTTCTAAGGTATTTATTATCACGTGAAAAAAGAGAGCCTCGCGTGCGCGGGGCTCTCTTTCGTTATCATCCTGATTAAGAGACGAGAAAGGCTACTCCTCCTCTTCCTCCTCCTTGTGGGCGGCTATGACCTTCTTGGAGATCTCCGCCGGGACCTCTTCGTAGTGGTCGTACTCCATGGTGAAGGTGCCCCTGCCCGAGGTCATCGATCGTAGTATTATGGCGTAGCGGAACATCTCCGCCAGAGGGGCCTGCGCCTTTACTATCTGCTGGTGCCCCTTGCTGTCTATTCCGAGGATGCGACCGCGTCTGCTGTTGAAGTCGCCCATGACGTCGCCCAGGTAGTCCTCCGGGACTGTGACCTCGACGTTCATTATCGGCTCAAGCAGGATGGGACCGGCCTCCATGATTCCCTTTCTGAAGGAAAGCCTCGCTGCGAGCTTGAACGACATCTCCGAGCTGTCTACATCATGGTAGGAACCGAAGAATAGAGTGGCCTTGAAGTCTACGACGGGAAAGCCCGCCAGGGGCCCCTTGATCATGTTCTCGCGCAGCCCCTTCTCGACCGCCGGTATGAACCCCTTGGGGATGGCGCCTCCGACGATGCTGTCCTCGAACTCGAATCCCGAACCCCTCTCCATCGGCGTGTACCTGATATGGACATCTCCGTACTGGCCGTGTCCACCGGTCTGCTTCTTATGCTTGCCTTGAGCCTCCGCTGTCTTGCGAATGGTCTCTCTGTACGGGACCTGCGGTGTCTTGGTGTCCAGGTCGACCCCGTAGCGCTCCTTCATCTTGGCCAGGACTATGTCGATGTGCATGTCTCCCATCCCGGAGAGCACGCTGTCGTTGGTCTCGGGGTTCTTCTCGTAGCTGAGGCTCAGGTCCTCCTCAAGCGTCTTGTTGATGGCGTTGCCAAGCTTGTCCTCGTCGGCACGGCTCTTTGCAGTGATGGCGACGCTGTAGACCGGCTTGGGGAACTCGACCGGCGGGAAGATGGTCTTTGAGCCCTTGACTCCAAGGGTATCCCCGACCTGGACGCTCTGAAGCTTCGGCAGCGACAGTATATCTCCGACGATTATCTCCTTGACGTCCTTTCCCTCTTTTCCGGTCATGAACTTGAAGGAGCTTATGCGCTCGTCCTCCTGCTTGTTGACGTTGTAGATATTGTTGTCCGTTGTTAGGGAACCCGAGTTCACTCTGATGAAGGAGAGCTTGCCAACGAACGGGTCGACCATGACCTTGAAGCAGTTGGCGGTAAATGGTGCCGACGCGTCAGGAGCAATCTCCGCATCCTCTCCGTCCACCTTGGCCAGGCGCGCGCGTGAGCCAAGCGGCGACGGGAAGTACTCGACTATGAAGTCGAGCATCTGTTGTACGCCAATATTCAGGGTGGATGCACCGGGGAAGACGGGCAGTAGCAAACGCTGTCCTATCGCCTTCCTCATAACGGGGACGAGCTCCTCGTCGGAGACCGTCTCCCCGTCAAGGTAGCGCATCATCAGGTCGTCGTCGGCCTCGACCACATTCTCTATCAGGGCTTCTCTCGCGGATGAGACAGAGTCCGCCATGTCGGCAGGAACATCTCCCTCCTCGAACTTGCCCGAGCCGTTGGGCTCGTAGACGTAGGCCTTCTGTCTCAGGACGTCGACGACGCCCGTGAAGGAGGACTCTTTGCCTATCGGAAGGAGCACCGGCACGGCCTTGTCGCTGTAGTCCGCCTTGATATCCGCCAGGACCTTTTCGAAGTCCGAGTTCTCGCGATCCAGCTTGGAGATGTAGAATGACGTGGGCAGGGCGAACTCCTCTCCCGTCTCCCAGGCCTTGTCGGTCTGGACTTCGATGCCGCTGGCACCGTTGACAACTATAATAAGAGAGTCAGCCACGCTGAGCGCAGAGCGCATCTCACCCACAAAGTCAGCAAATCCAGGGGTGTCGAGCGCGAAGAGGGTCTTCCCTCCTCTCTCCATCGTGAGCAGTGATGTGTTGATGGAGATCTGTCTCTTCTGCTCCTCCTGGGAGAAGTCGCTGACCGTGTTGCCATCCTCGGTCTTTCCCAGTCTGTTCGTGCCTCCACAGTTGAAAAGCATGGCCTCCACGAGGCTGGTCTTCCCAGCTCCTCCGTGTGCCGCCAAGGCAAAACTTCGTGTGTTCTCAGGCTGACGGGTTCCCATTGCCTACTACCTCCTCCGGCGTTTGTTCCTTCCCTGCTTCGCGCAGGGCAACCAAGATATCTTACTAACAGCTCTTACGTAAGTCAATAAAATAATTTGAAAAGAGAGGACGGCGTCCCTCAGCGCCCCTGTAGGAGCGAGTCGATCAGTCCCTCGACGGCAGCCGAATTCGCCTGACCGCGCGTCTCTCTCATGACGAGGCCGCACAGGAACTTCCTCTTCTTACCCTTCGCGTCCCTGTCGTCCAGTATCTCTGTAAGCACGTCGGGGTTTGCGTCCATGACCTTGCGGACTACCTCTGCCAGCGACTCCTGCGACAGCTCCTCACCGGCACCGCACTTTTTCAGCGCCTCCTCAAGCGGCAGGCCACCGTCGGTCATCTCCCCGTAGACCTCCTTCGCCGCGGTGGTGGAGAGTTTTCCTTCGTCCACCATGCGAATCAGCTCACCCAACGCGCCCGGACCTACGGGAAGAGAGTCTATCGAGCCTCCTCGCTCGTTCAGGACGCGTAGCACCTCGGTGCGGACCCAGTTGGATGCCCGCACGGGCGACGCCCCTGAGCGGATGCACTCCTCGTAGTATTCGGCGAGATCGGGAGTCTCTACAAGTATGGCCGAATCGACCTCGTTCAGCGAGTACTCGCTGATGAAGCGGGCCTCCTTGGCCCAGGGCAGCTCGGGAAACGAGCTTTCGATAGCCGCAAGCATCTCCTCCGTCACTCTGACCGGACCCAGGTCCGGGTCGGGCATACAGCGGTAGTCAAGCGCCGCCTCCTTGCTTCTCATAGAGGTCGTTACCCCCTCGACGTCGTTCCAGTGACGGGTCTCGCGCACAAGCACCTCTCCCCGTTCGAGCACCGCGGTCTGCCTGCGGATCTCGTACTCGAGGGCCCGCTCGACGGAGCGCAGGGAGTTCATGTTCTTAATCTCCGCCCGCTCCCCCCTCTGGATGACCTCACCAGTCTCGGCGCTCTTTCTGGTGATGGAGATGTTGGCGTCGACGCGCATGGAGCCTCTGTCCATATCACCGTCCGACACGCCCAGGTAGCGGACCAGCCTGCGAAGCGCCGAGACGTACTCTCTGGCCTCGCGAGGCGAACCGATGTCCGGGTCGGAGACAATCTCCGCCAGCGGAACCCCTCCGCGGTTGTAGTCCGCGTAGGACTCCTCCGCCCCCTCCAGCCTGCCGTCAGCGGTCGAGTGCACCAGCTTTCCAGCGTCCTCCTCCAGATGAAGACGCGTGATGCCGATCCTCTTCGGCGATCCGCCGTCACCGGGTATGAACAGCTCTCCCCCCTCAGCGACGGGGCGGTCATACTGGCTTATCTGGTAAGCCTTGGGGAGGTCGGCGTAGAAGTAGTGTTTCCTGTGGAAGATAGTCCCGTCCCTCACCGTGCATGAGAGACCAAGGGCGGCCTTTACGGCGAGCTCCACAGCCTTGGCGTTGAGCGACGGCAGGGCCCCCGGCAGTCCCAGGCATATCGGGCAGGTGTTGCTGTTCGGCTCCGCTCCGATGTAGTCCGTCGAGCAGGAGCAGAAGAGCTTTGACTCGGTCGCCAGCTGTACGTGAATCTCAAGGCCGATGACCGGCTCGTAGATTTGACCCATGATCAGCGCCCCCTCTCCTGTGTCGCAATCTGTGCCGGGCCTATGGAGCGTTCTATCACGGACGCCGCGGCCAGAAGGCCAGCCTCCCCCCATTTTGGGGCGATGAACTGGACTCCTGCGGGCAGACCGGCCCTGTCCGCGCCATTCATAGTGAGGGAGGGCAGGCTGGCGAGGCTCGCCTGTATGGTGAAGGCCTGCGACCTGCACATGCCGAAAGGATCGCCGTCGTACTCTCCCTTTCTGAACGCGACCGAGGGCGTCGTCGGAAGCACTATCAGGTCGCACTTCATGAAGGCATCGGCGAACTCGCGGGCGATCATGCTCCTGACCGACGAGGCCCTGAGGTAGCAGTCCTCGTATCGCTCGGAGCCGAGAATGTAAGTGCCGGCGGCTATCGTCCTCTTCGCCTCCATACCGAACCCCGCAGCCCTGCTATTGAGGTAGAGAGCGGCGAGGGAGTCGGCTTCGGCGGAGAGTCCGTAGCGGATGCCATCGAACCTGGCGAGGCTAGAACCCGCCTCCGCCGCAAGGAGCATCTGGAAACATGGCATTGAGTAGGTGAACGACACAGGGAGGGAGAGCTCGATAATCTCCGCCCCCTCCTTGCCGCACAGGCTCACAACCCTCTCGAACGCCTCGGCGACATCCGAGGAGAGGGATTCGCTCTTAACCTCCGTTACGATGGCGATCCTCTTCCCCGCCAGGTTGCCCTCTCCGGCGGCGCTCCTGCAGGATGCCACATAGTCGGGGCGCTCCCTCCTGTCGGACGTCTCGTCCCTAGGGTCGGGCCTGGACACGACGGACAGGGCGATTGCCGCGTCCTCCACGGTGCGGGAGAACACTCCAAGCTGGTCCATGGACGGAGCGAGCGAGGTCGCCCCCCAGCGGCTAACCAGTCCGTAGGTCGGTCTGAGGCCGTATACGCCGCAGAAGGAGGCCGGCTGCAGCAGGGAGCCTCCCGTGTCGGAGGCGAAGGCCAGAGGGGCATACCCGGCCGCAACTGCGGCGGCGCACCCCCCTGCCGATCCCCCTGGCGTTCTCTCCGTGTCGTGCGGGTTCGAGGCAGCTCCGAAGGCTGATGACTCCGTCGAACAGCCGACGGAGAACTCGTCCATATTGCACTTGCCGCATATCACCGCCCCTGACGCCTCAAGCAGCTCCACAGCCGCCGAGTCGTACGGTGCAACCCACCCCTCGAGCATTCTGGATGCGCATGTAGTCGGCATGCCACGCACACAGAGGCCGTCGTCCATAAGCACCGGGACGCCGGAGAGATCTCCCCTCCGTGCGCCATCGGCCTTTTCAACCCTGCCCTTATCTATATGAAGAAGGGCGTTGAGCGCAGGCTCCAGCTCATCCGAGAGCTTGAGAAATGCCGCCGCAGCATCAGAGGCTAAAAGTGCGCCGCCTCTCACATCGGACGCTATCTTCGCAGCGGTCATGGAGGAGAGGTTCATATCGAGGCCTCCTCATCCTGGGCACCCAGTATCCTAGGCACCACGAAGAAGGAGCCTATTCTTCGCGGCGCGGCCTGAAGCACTGAGTCTCCTACGTCCGACCGCTCCGCGACATCCTCCCGCGCCTCATACCCCTCTACGGCCGAAGGATCGGGCAGTCCCGCCTCCTCCGGCGCACCAGCGAGCGCGTCCGCATAGCCAAGGAACTCGTTAATATACTCAGCGAGGTCCCGGACCTCTTCATCATCCACTGAGATCCTTGCGGTCTCCGCGACGCGCGCGGCCAGCTCCAGCTCCGGCGCGCCGATCTCTGTCTTTTTGAGCGTCATGCAGTACAACCTCCCGATCGAGCGACTGATTGATTTACTATTTATATTTCTCTCCACTACTCCGTCATGCGCAGGAACTCCTGCTCGTTCAACACCGCTACACCCAAGGAGCGGGCCCTGTCCAGCTTGCCTCCGGCGTTCTCTCCGGCAACCACGTAAGTCGTCCTGCCCGATACACTAGAGGTACAGGTGGCACCAAGCCTTCTTGCAAGCTCCTCCGCCTCCTGTCGCGTCATCGACCTCATCTCTCCGGTGAAGACCAGCCGCATTCCCTCAAGCGGCTTGGGACCATGCTCGTCCGCCTGAGTACCTTCAGGCGCGGCCGAGGCCCCCTTTACTCCTGACTCGACTAATCGCTCCACCAGTTTCCGGTTCTCCGGCTGATCGAAGAACGAACGTATGGCCGCGGCCATCACAGGACCGACACCTTCGACCGAGGCGAGCTTCTCCACTGACGCCATGCTCAGCGTCGGCATGTCGCGGAAGGCGTTGGCGAGTATCTCGGCACCGCGGACCCCGGTGAAGCGAATCCCGAGGGCCGACAGAAGGCTTGAGAACGGTCGTTCCTTGGATCTTTCTATCCCGTCGATGAGATTTTGAGCCGACTTCTCCCCCATCCTGTCGAGAGAAACCAGGACTTCGTGTTTCAGGTCGTACAGGTCCGCCAGAGAGAACACGATCCCCCTCTCCACCAGCTGGTCGACTATCCTCTCGCCCAGTCCGCGGATGTCCATGCCGTTGCGCGAGGCGAAGTGGAGTATTCCCTCTTTAAGCTGCGCCGGACATGACGAGCGGTTCTGACAGCGAAGCGCGACCTCCCCCTCCAACCGGGCGACGGGCCCGCCGCACGCCGGGCATCTGTCCGGCATGATGAACTCGCGCTCCGTACCGGTCCTCTCCTCCACGATCGGCCCAAGTATCTCCGGGATTATCTCCCCGGCCTTTCTGACTCGCACCAGGTCGCCTATGCGCACGTCCTTGCGGCGGAGCTCGTCCTCGTTGTGAAGGCTCGCCCTGCGCACCACCGTGCCCGACAATGTCACAGGGGAGAGGGTCGCCACAGGGGTGAGTGCGCCTGTGCGCCCGACGGATACTGCTATTTCCTCGACGCGGGTTATCCTCTCCTCGGGGGGGTACTTGAAGGCGACCGCCCAGCGCGGGGCATGCGACGTGCTGCCCAGCTCGCCCCACGACGCTAGGGAGTTCAGCTTGACGACCACTCCGTCAGTCGCGTAGGGGAGCTCGAAGCGCCTCTCCCTCCACTCCTCGACGAAATCTGCGACCCCGTCCGCAGAGCAGCTGTCCCAGGCGGGCTGTACCGGAAACCCAACATCAACGAGTCGGGCCAGGACGTCCCTCTGGCTGTCCAGCCCGAGGGATTCCGGACTCAGTATCGAGTAGGTGTAGATTGAAAGGCGTCTCTCCGCGACCACCGCCGGGTCGAGCTGCCTGAGGCTGCCGGCTGCGGCGTTGCGCGGGTTGGCGAACAGCGGCTCCCCTCTCTCCTCGCGCAGATCGTTCAGCTCGGCGAAGTCGCTGCGCAGGATCAGGACCTCCCCCCTCACCTCCAAAGAGTGCGGGTAGTCCCCCGAGAGGCGTATGGGCAGGTTCCTGATGGTGCGGAGGTTGGCAGTAACATCCTCTCCGATGCGTCCGTCTCCCCTTGTCGTCCCTCGGACGAAGATGCCATCCTCGTACAGAAGGGAGACGGCGAGCCCGTCGATCTTGAGCTCGCACACGTACCCCTCCTCACCCGCGAATGGGGCCGTCCTGGCCAGGAATGCTGACAGGCCACCCATGTCGAGGGCGTTGTCGAGGCTCAGCATCGGCTCTGTCAGAGGTACCTTTACGAACCCATCCGCGGCCCTGCCTCCGACCCTCCGGGTCGGCGAATCGGGCGTGCGAAGGGGCGGATAGAGCCCCTCCAGCCCCACAAGCTCGGCAAAGAGGGCGTCGTACTCGTCGTCCGGTATCTCGGGGGCGTCGAGGACATAGTAAAGCCTTCCGTGCCTCAAAATCTCCCCCCTCAGGTATTCAGCCCGCGAGCGCGCCTCCTCCGGCACACGCGCCAAATCGCTCTCCATCTGGTGTCTCTACTCCTCCGAGGCCTCTCTGTCCTTCGAGGGCAATGGCTTCATAGTCGGGAAGAGCAGCACGTCGCGGATGGATCTCGAGTCCGTCAGGAACATGACCAAGCGATCAACCCCGATGCCCAGACCACCCGTCGGCGGCAGGCCGGACTCTATGGCGTTTATGAAGTCCTCGTCGAAGTCGTGCGCCTCGTCGTCCCCCTCCTCCTTTTTCTTGAGCTGGTCCTCGAAGCGCGCCCTCTGGTCGATTGGGTCGTTGAGCTCGCTGAAGGCGTTCGCGACCTCCTTGCCGCAGATGAACAGCTCGAAGCGGTGGGTGTAGTCGGGATCGGAGGGGTCGCGCTTTGCCAGCGGGGATATCTCCGTCGGATGCCCGGTGACGAAGGTCGGCTGAATCAGCTTCTCCTCCACGAATGTCTCGAACATCAGGTTGAGCACCAGAAAGCGGCTCTCTCCCCCCCTAAGCTCGACTCCCCGCTCTCTGGCGACCCGGCGCGCCTCCTCGTCGTCCTTGATCTCCCTGAAGTCGATGCCAGTGTACTCCCTCACCAGGTCCAGCATAGACCCCCTCTTGAACGGCTTCGTGAAATCGAGGTCCACATCCTGGTAGCGCACCGGGCCCGAGCTGTCCGGACCGCGCACCGATGCGGCGGCGTCCCTGATGATCTCCTCGGTAAGGGCCATCATGTCCTCGTAGTCGGCGTAGGCCCAGTAGACCTCCATGGCGGTGAACTCCGGGTTGTGCATCGGGCTGAGCCCCTCGTTGCGGAAGTTCTTGCCCATCTCGTAGACCCTGCCGAACATGCCGACTATCAGACGCTTCAGATAGAGCTCGGTGGCGATGCGCAGGTACATCTCCATCCCGAGAGTGTTGTGAAAGGTCTTGAAAGGCCGGGCGTTGGCCCCACCCGCCAGGACCGATAGAATCGGCGTCTCAACCTCCAGCGTACCGTGATCCTCGAGCGTCTTGCGTATGGAGGCTATTATCTTGGAGCGCTTGCGAAAGGTCTCGCGGACGTCCGGGTTCGCTATGAGGTCCGTGTAACGGCGGCGGTAGCGAAGCTCGGTGTCCTTGAGTCCGTGCCACTTCTCGGGAAGAGGACGGAGGGCCTTGCTCAGCAGGACGAGCTTTCTGACGTGTAGGGTGAGCTCTCCGCGCTGCGTCCTGAAGGGGTGTCCAACTACGCCGACCCAGTCGCCCGTGTCGACCCACTTCTTGGCGAATGTGTAGTCCTCCTCCCCCATGGCGTTCAGCTGAAGGTAGAGCTGAAGTGTGTCGGTATCGTCGGCCAGGTTGGCGAACATCGCTTTGCCGTGCCTGCGCAGTGTCATCACCCTGCCTGCCGTGACTATCTCCGCCGACTCGTCGATCTCGTCCACTGCAAGGTGTTCGAAGCTCTTTCGGACGTAGTCAAGATGATGCTTCCACTCCCACTTCTCGTGAAGGAAGGGGTTGTACCCCTCCTCGGAAAGAAGCCGCTCAAGCTTGTCCATGCGCTGGCGGACAATCTCGTCTCCGAAGACCTCATCAGCCTCCGCGCCGGAAGAGTTAAGGACTTCTCTTTCATTCTGCGCATCCACTATGAAACTCTCTCCTTTCAAAATACCCACCGCAATCTTTTATCATATTCCTCAGGTCGTACCATGAGAGGAGTGTCGCGGCGGCGCGCCTGAGCGCCCCCACCCCGGGCTGTCCCTTGAACAGCCCCGACAGGAGCCGCTTCACCATCAGCGAGGCGATGCGAGGACCGGCCTCGGAACACACGCTGTCGCCAAAATCTATCAACATCGCAAGCTGCAACTCCAAAGAGGGGTTCAACAGCTCCTCGGACACGCCAAATCCCATATGCGCCAGCGTCCGAGGCAGCAGAAACGGATCCGCTATCGCACCCCTGGCCAGCATCACAGCTGCGCAGCCGCCATCGAGGTACTCGGCGGCCCGTTCGGTCGAGAAGACGTCCCCGCTGGCGCAGATCCTGTCCGGGAAGAGCTCGGCCAGACGGACGGGCAGCGATGCGTCAGCCTCCCCCTCGTACCTCTGAGCCGGGGTGCGGCCGTGCACTGTGACTGTGGCGGCCCCCGCCTGAAGAAGCCCTTCGCAGAAGGCCTCGGTGGAGAGAGGCGCGGAGGGGGGGCACTTTCTTATCTTGGGCCAGACTGGTAGTCCAAGCCCGACCAGCCTCCGGACCATCTCGAAAGCGATCTCCGGCCTGTCAAGAAGCCGAGAGCCCGCCCCCTTCTTCAGCACCTTGGGCATCGGGCAGGCCATGTTTATCCCAAGAGCGGAGAAGGCTCGCTGCTCCTCAAGGGCGAGGACGGCCCCGCTGAAGAGGGTGTCCGCATCCCCTGCGAAGAGTTGAAGCACCACGGGCGCCTCACCGGCCAGAAGCGACAGCATCCGCTCCGTCTTGCTCGTCGCGGAGCCTCGACGAGCACCCGCTGCGGCGAGCAGACCGGCGCAGCTTATCATCTCGGTGTGAGTCGCCCCTGCGCCCAGCCTCGTGAAGAGGAGGCGCAACGACGGAATGGTTACTCCTGCCAGGGGTGCCAGAAGAATTTGGTTGGCTAGGCTCAGCCCCCCGATGAAAAAACGGCGCGCCCCGGTCACCTACCCTGGTTCCTGTCGTAGATTATCCTCAGCCCCTCGAGAGCGAGCCACTGATCCACGTGCGTTATTGTCGAGGACAGGGAGGCGATCTCCTGAGAGTGCCCTCCCGTGGCCACCACCTGCGTCTCCGTTCCCATCTCGCTCCACGCCCTTCTGACCAGCGAGTCCACCAGGCCTGCGTTGCCGAACATTATCCCCGTCTGAATCGACCCTATCGTGTTGTTGCCTATAACGCTCTTCGGGGGGACGAGCGAGACCTGGGGCAGCTTGGCTGTCCTTCCGAACAAGGCCTCCATGCCAGTCACCAGTCCGGGGGCGATCGCGCCACCTATGTACGCGCCGTCCTCGTTCAGGATGTCAAGTGTTATTGCAGTGCCGAAGTCGACCACTATCAGAGGAGCACCGTAACGGGCCTTCCCCGCCACGGAGTTCACCAGCCTGTCCGCCCCGACCTCGTGCCTTGGCGAGTAGGCTATCTCCACCCCGAGGTCGATGTCGGCGGTCACCTTCAGAGGGCGCACGTTCAGATACTCCTCCAGCCCCTCACACAGGGCGTTGTCGAGCGACGGGACGACGCTTGAGAAGATTGCGCCCTCGAGCCCGCCCGCCCTCATGCCGGATATCGAGAGAAGGTTCAGCAGGTAGATACCCAGCTCGTCGGATGTATGGCGCTCGGACATCAGCCGCCAGTGCTTTTTCAGATTCTCGCCCTCGAAAATTCCAATAACCGTGGTGGTGTTACCGACGTCGATTACGAGCAGCATCTCTGCCTCCATGATCAAACAGACTTGGGACAACGAAATATTATACCATCTTGACGTGGGGGCGCGGTCACAGGATAAGGACTGCTGTCAGCAGAAAGACTCCCGCCCCTGCGATGGTCCTTCCTCGAAAGGGGTGGACGCCCCCCGCCACGGTCAGGATGAACAGAGCGCCGCCCAGCAGCGCTACAACAGGAGACCACTCCACGCCCCACGGCACAAGGCCGGCGAGGAAATCGGCGCACACCTCCCACAGGGTGAACAGCCCCTCTGCGGCGGAGGCGAGCAAGCCTCCCCCTGGCATCCCCAGCAGAAGAGGGAGAGAGAAGAAGAAGGCCACAGGGTAGAGGGCCGAGAAGAGAGGCAGAGCTATAAGATTGAGCAGCAGCCCCGCCGTCGGCACGCTTCCGAAGACCGCCGTCACCTGGGGGAAGGCCGCTAACCAGACGAGCATGCTCGACAGAGGAAGAGCCCACAGGGTGAAGCTGCGCTGAGAGAGAGACGCGAGCAGCATGGCGGCCATCACGGAGAGACGCCATCCGACGTCGAAGAACCAGGCGGGACGCCACAGGAGTAGAACCAGCGCGGCGAACGACACGGAGTTCACGGGGTTCCCTCTTCGTCCTAAGACGTCGCTCAGCAGCAGGACCTGCAGCATCAGTGCGGCGCGAAGTGCTCCTGGAGCTCCACCGGCCATAAGGGCGTACCCCCACAGGACGAGGCTGGCTGCGACGGATGCCCAGCGACGCGAAATAAAGACCCTGCCCCGCTGGGACAAGAGCAGCTTCCACACTCCGAAGGCCACCAGGCCGACGTGGAAGCCGGACACTGCCAGAAGGTGCGATGTCCCCCACCGCCTGTGCGCCTCGTTCAGATCCGGGTCCCTTACGCCGAGAACTGCGGCCAGAAGGTACCCCCTCGTGCGAGGCGGCAGTGTCAGCAGCATCCTTCTGCGCAACATGGTCCTCCACCGGGCGAGTGAGATGGGCCCATCCCTCTTCGAGACCTTTTCCGGCACGACCTCGATATCCGCACCTCGCGCGCTCCAGTAGTAATCCTCGCGAAAGGACGAGGCGTCCCTCGGGGAGATGTGGCGGGCCACGCCGGAGAAGGTCAGGGCGTCGCCCTCCAGCACGTGACGGTTTGGCTGGAGCTTGAGCATGTACCTTCCGGACGAGGCTTCGACGATCACCGCTCGTCTCGCGCCCCACGAGCGCTCAAGGACGACCGTGCCCCTCTCGTTAAGCGCCCCCGAAGGGAGTGGCGGGAGGTATGCGAGCCTAAGGCAGCAGACCAACGCCGCGATAAATGAGAGCAGAGCCACCCCCGCCGTATACGAAGAGAGGCGGAGAGGGCGATGCTCCGAGAGGACGAGGACGAGCCCGACGACGGTCAGCGGGGCGAGGAGAGAGGAGACGGTCGGCGGGACTCCGCGATTGGTCGCGGCCAGCGAAACGGACAGGCCCGCGAGAACAAAGAGAAGCGGAGCGCGCGCCAACCCCTCGCGGGGGAAGAACGGGATTGCGGACACGTCGTCCCGGTGGCGGATCGCCCGGTCCCCATCACTCATTGAACCGCAACCATTTTCCTCATGCCCTCCAGCTTCTTGGGGCCTATTCCCTTCACATCCATCAGGGCCTCGACGGTGCGGAACGGGCCCACTCTCTCCCTGTGCTCGATTATCGCTCTGGCCGTCGCAGGGCCGACCCCCGGAAGGGCTTCAAGCTCCGACGCGGACGCGGAGTTCACATTTATTCTGACGCCCTGACCGGTCGACGAGTGGGAGATGCCTGGAGGCAGTGTGATGACCGACGACTGGGGCACATATGGAATATCAGCTCCCTGGCCGTCGGAGCGTATTGAGGGGACGTGGACGTGCACTCCGTCCGCGAGAGGCGAGGCCATGTTTATCCGCACCGGGTCGGCCTGCGGCCCCATCCCTCCGGCCGCCTCGACGAGATGAAAGACCCTGCTGCCCGACGGGAGGTTGTACACACCGGGAGACCTGACCTCGCCTGTGATATAGAGCACCCAGGTTCTCTCCTCCTGGCGCTCCGCAAGCGCTTCTCCTCCCGCCGAGTCGACGATCGGGGACGCGGGCGTCTTCTGCTCGCTCTGCCTGCTATTAAGGGTGAGAGCAGGCCCGGCCACAGATCCGGAGGGCGTGTTAACGAACCTCCCGGAGAACATGTAGACCAGCAGGCCCGCCAGAAGGAAGCAGGCGACTCCGATAGCGAAGAAGCCGAACCCGGCGTAACGATTGAGCTTGTCTTTTATCCCGCCGTCCATCATATGATGAAAACACCCGCCTCAGTCCGAGAATGAGATCGGACGCCCGTCAAGACGCCAGCTCTCCCCGTTCGTTATCTCCACCGTGGCGAAACGTCCCAGAAGCTCCTCGCCGCCCTCGATGAGGACAACCTTGTCCGAAGGAGTCCTTCCCTGCAGCAGTCCGTGCCCCCTGGGCGCAACGTCGTCCAGCAGTATCCTGAACCTGCGGCCTACCAGCGATCTGTTTATCTCGCCCGCTACCCTCGCCTGAAGGTTGTTGACCTCGTTCAGTCGGCTCATCTTCACCTCGCGGGGAATCTGGTCCTCTCTTGCGGCGGCAGCAGTCCCCTCCCTTGGGGAGTATGCGGCGGAGTGCACCAGGTCGAAGCGGAACTCCTCTAGCGCGTCCATGGAGCGCTGAAAATCCTCATCCGTCTCCCCCGGATGCCCGACTATCAGGTCCGTCGTCAGCCCGGCGTCCGGCAGGCGGTCTCGTATCGAGGCTACGGCGGCCCTGTAGCGCTCAAGGTCGTAACCCCGGTTCATCATCTTCAGCACCCTGTCGCTTCCCGACTGTATTGGCAGATTGACCGAGGGGCAGAGAACGTCCGAGTGCTCTGCCATCACATCGGCTATGTCGGGAGTGAAGTCGCGGGGGTGGGACGTGACGAAGCGCAGCAGGCGCACCCCAGTCCCGACCGCCACATCCCGCAGAAGGGAGGAAAATCTGTAGCCGTTTGAAAAATCACTCCCGTAGCTGTTTACGTTCTGCCCCAGCAGGGTGACCTCAAGCACTCCGTCGGCGACGAGCTCCCTCACCTCGTCCAGTATCTCCTCCGGGGGGCGAGAGACAAAGCGACCTCTTACGTAGGGGACGATGCAGTATGAGCAGAAGTTGTCGCATCCGTGGGCTATCGTCACGAACGCCCTCCAGCGGTTGACCCTCTCCGTCGGTGCGCCGGGCAGGTCGACGAAGGCCCTCGGGTCATCGTCCATCAGAAAGACCGGACCCACTTCCTCTTCAAACAGGAGGGAGAGGCCCTCAGGGACCGCCCCGATATGCCTGGGCCCCGACACGAAGCGAACCCATGGGAAGCGCGCCGCCATTTTGCGCCCCACCCTCTGTGCGACGCATCCTGTAACCGCGACGAGCGGCCTCCTCTCCTTTTTCCAGCGCACGGCGAAGCGTCCGAGGTCGCTCCAGACCTTCTGTTCAGCCTTGTCGCGAATGCTGCACCCGTTTAGTATCACGAGATCGGCCTCGTCCTCGGAGCTCTCTCTCCATCCGCTTCCGACCAGCGCGGTCTTTATCTTGTCTCCGTCGTAGACGTTCATCTGGCATCCGTAAACTTTGAGTGAGAACTTGTGCAAGGAAAAACCTCCCGAAGTAAAAAACTATCCGAGACCATTATACCCTTGGACGGAAAGAGTGGGCAAATGGGGTAAAATGTAGAGATAAGAAGGATACCACTGCAAGGGGGAGAGATTATGAGAAGACTACGGCTAGTCGCCGGGCTTGCCGCGCTGGCAGTTCTCGTTGGAGGGGGCGCTCTTGCTCACGCAGCGCTCCCGGAGATACCGGGCTATTACGCAACCACCCTTCGGACAACGCCTCTGGAGGCCCCATCGGGGAACTTCGGGGAGTGGCTGTCGCGCACGTACAGAAACCCGTCCGGGGGAGTACTGGAGGTCACTCTCATGTCCGGCCCGGGAGCGGGGCCGCTTGTTAGCGCTCCCGTGGGGACCAGTTGCGACGACCGGCCGATCGGCTTCGGCGCGACCTACGAGGTGTTCGAGCTCGACGGCATGAGGTCGGTCTTCGAGACGACCCCGGACCTTGGGAGCTCGTTGGTAGTCGCGGTGGATTCGGACGTGACCCTCACGCTGGAGTCCCGTTCGCTGAACAGGGAGGAGCTGGAAGAGGCAGCTCTTTTAATAATCCGCTCCAAGTAAAAAAGCGAGGGAGGGGTGCGCGCCCCCTCCCTTTTTTTCCTGTTCGTTAGAGCGGCTTACTCCTCCGGCTCGAACATATCCTTCGCCACCGCACAGACCGGGCAAAGCCAATCCTCGGGGACATCCTCAAAAGACGTGCCGGGCGCCACTCCGTTGTCCGGATCTCCCTCCGCAGGATCGTAGACATAACCGCAGACGGTGCAAACGTACTTCTTCATGACAGTTCCCCCTTCTTGTTTCAGGATCATTTCGGCATATTATATGCTACTGGCGGGAAAACACAACCCATCGCGTCAAAGTGGAACGACGGCTGTTCTCCTCCCCTTGCCGCCGGAGATGCACACTGCTCCGGATGCGGTGACTAGGTAGTCATCCTCTATCCTCATTCCGCCCCACCCCTCGATGTAGACGCCGGGCTCGATAGTTATCACGTCCCCTTCTTGAAGCATGTCCTTCGACGTCGGGGAGACACGGGGCGTCTCATGTACCTCAAGCCCAAGTCCGTGGCCGAGGCTGTGGTTGAAATACTTGCCCCACCCCTTCTCGATCAGTATGTCGCGGGCAACCGAGTCCACGTATCTCCCCTCCGCGCCGGGGCAAATCGCAGCCACCGCAGCGTCCGCTGCCTCAAGAAGGGCGGACTCGATCTCCTGTCCTCTCTTCGACAGAGGCCCCAAGGAGAAGTTTCTCGTGATGTCGGACATATATCCGTCGACAGTTGCTCCGAAATCAACCGTGACTATGTCCCCGATTCTAAAGAGTCTGTCGGAGGCCCTGCCGTGCGGA